>NZ_WPCD01000001.1:0-93504 GCF_009741955.1 Halogeometricum sp. CBA1124
TTCGGCCCGGTTGCCGCGCGAGACAGGTTCGGAGATAGCGCTCTACGACGCTGGTGGGCGACGAAGGGTACACCGCCGCGTTGGCCGCCGAGTTCTGATCAGTGGGGGACCGCGGAAGCAGTGGCGACGGGGAGGGGACGTTAGGCGGCGACGCGACTGGCGGCGAGACGGTGACACAGTTCTGGATCCCCAGTCACCTCGCCCTGCAGTCGGTGCTCTGGTTAGGAACGGACGAAGGGGGTCACCGTGCTGCTCTCGGACAGTCAGCGGGAACTCCTCTACCTCGGCACTGCGAGTTCCGACGCGTGGCGACTACTGAACGTCCCGAAAGTTGCACAGGAGATGGACATCTCGCTGCCCGCGTGGTACAGCGAGCAACTCTTCCGGTCACAACTGGCGCAGAATATCGGCCTCCTTCGCTCGTACATCGACGCCGCTCTGCTCTACCACTCTGAGCGCTCCGAAGCGAACCGTCAGGGCATCGTTCGCGTGTTGACGGACATCGTCTTCGAACTGGAGTTCCACGCGGCGGTTTTGGAGGGAATCAGAGCCGACACCTCGCTGGTCGGCCACTGGGTGTATCAGTTGCTCTGGCCGACGCCGCGACCGGAGGGGTTGGCAGAGGACGAACAGCCCGAACCGCGACAAGCGCCGGAGAACCGCGCTCCCCACCCCTCGATAGCGTCGCAGTTCCTCTCGTTCCTTCACAGCCAACAGTCGCTGGTCGATCGGTCGTGGACCGAGACGGAGGCGAGACGCGAGTTACTCGACCGGTTCGGTCGGTTCTTAGAGCGGAGCGTGAGCGGACCGCCCTCGGGCGACCAGCAGGTCCGTGACCAACCCGCAACGGCCAACACGCCGCCCATCCCGGCCAAGATGAGCGTCTCGCCGACACTCTCTGGCCCACCGGGTGGACCCCAGTTCGAGGCGTCCTCGGAAGCCGACTACCGCTTCGTCATGAGCATCCAGTTCCCGGACGTGTTCGCGGCGTTCCAGTCGTACTACTACGAGTGGAACTACGTTCGGATTCCCGAGGGCGAGCAGACGGCCTCGTTCGACGAACTCGACCCGCAGACCCCGTCGGGATGGGACGTCGCGGGCCAGCGATTCGGTCGCGCGACTCGATACGCGGAGGAGGACTTCGAGACGGTGTTCGAGGAACTCGGCCCGCCGGGCGTCGCGGCGACGTCCCTCGTCGCGGCGAACGCGATACTCCGGTACGTCGGCGAAGGCATCAGACTCGGCATCGAGATACTGACGACGCCGGCGAGCGAGAAGAACATCGCGTTCCCCGGCCCGGGCACCTACCTGGTCCGCTGTAAGGCGATTCCGTACACCGGTGAGAACGCCGAAGTCGTCCGCCCGCCGAGCGTCGCGTACTACCCCATCATCGTTCGCGACCCGGTCCAACTGGTCGAGAGTCGCAATCGAGAGCGGGGAGCGACCACTGCGTGGGAGCACGAGCGGATGGCGGAACTACGGGACCTGTTGAGTCAACCGGTCAGTCACCTGAACGAGGAACAGTTGCGGCAGGAACTGGACACGCTCGAACGGTCGCTGAGTTCTGTCGGTGGCGCGCTGAGCGTCCAACGCGAGAAGTTGGTCGAGTACCGAAACTCGCTCCCCGTCGGGAGCGCCGACCGGGCCCGGGTCCAGACGCAACTGGAGCGACTCGACGTCATCATCGCGTTGCGCGCGGACCGCGGCGAGGAGCGTGACCTCACGGCCGCCGAACCGCTGGTCGCCACGTTCGTCAGCGACAAGGGAGAGTCGATTCAGCTGACGATGGAAGCGCTCTACCGCGGTACCGAGGACGGTCAGGTCGAGTACTGGGTGTCGGACCTCACGACGGCGAACAGCGGTGAAGACTACGGCACCGGCCGCAACCGCGCCGAGGCTATCATGAACGCGGTGGTGGACATCCTGAGCGGCTACGCGGGGTACGGCCGCGGTTACGTCGCGGTTCAGATAGACGGCGAGACGGTCTCGAAGCGCATCAAAGCGAGCGCCGGGGCGTTGTTCATGGAAGCCGTCGAGAACGTCGCCATGGTCTTCTCGATAGCGGCCGTCGCGGCGGCCCCGTTCACGGCCGGTTCGTCGATCTCGCTGCTCCTTCCCATCGGTGCCGTCGGCGCGATTCCATCGGGCTACCGAGTTATCAACAGAGCGATAGACGACACCCTCCGATTCGACATGGCGACGGCCATGGACGTCGTCAACGTCGTCGGAGGGTTCACTGGCGTCGGACACGCTGTGACGCCGCTTCGGATGGTGAAGACCGGTCGGGCGTTCTACGTGATGGGTCTCGGTGCCGACGGTCTGAGCGGGCTGTTGGTTCCCGCCCAAATCGCCACTCAAATCGCCGCGCTGGAAGGTCTCCCGGAGGGTGAACGCACTGCACGAATCATGGAGATTCTGGGGCAGGCGATGCTCGAATCGGGCATCTCCGTGGGACGCGAACTGTCACAGCGTGCCCAGCAGCGTCGCATGGGGACTTCGGAAGCGCCGACCGTCGGGGAAAGCGTCTCCCGGCCGGAGACTAGGGACGTCGGACCATCCGGGGAGGCGGTCCGGCCGGGGGCGCGAGAACCCGACGTCGCCCCGGAACGCCGACCCGACGACGGCGAACCTCGACGGACGCCCGAGGCCACGGGGGGACGCTCACCGAGTCGAAGTCTCGGCGGCGAACCGGTGACCCGAAGGACGCAGGACGGCGACCACACGCTGACGCTCACGAAACGCGGACAGATCATTCGCTGCTCGAAGGTGTGTCAGACGTTAGGCGCACGGTACGCTCACATACTCGACGACCACCCGGAGTTAGTCCGTCGGGTGGCTTCGCTCGAAGAGCGTGCACGGGAGGCGGTCGCAGCGGACGACCGAGGGTTGGCCGACCAAGTCGCATCTGACGCGCGAGTGCTCGAAGCCGACCTGCGGGCGGTCGAACGCGCGTGGATGGAGGAACTCGGGTTTGACCCCGACCGGATAGAGTTACTCCAGCACTTGGCCGAAGAACGCGCGCTACCGGTCGGCTACGACCCTGCTGCGGAGGCGTTCGACGAGTTGGGCCTTCACTACACACGGATGGACCTCGACAAAGTGCCGGAGGTGTACGACAAGGAACTCGGTGCCAACGTTCCGATGGACATCTCCAGCGGCTATCCGGCGAAGCGGGGCAACCTGTTCGACGACCAGGTCGTCGAGAAACACGAAGCGGCCGAGGGGAAGGGCAGCATCCACGCGGAGGTGTACGTCGATACCGGGAGGAAGACCCGGAACGATCGGCCGCTCTACTGGCGTGCCGATAGCTGGGTTCCGGGCGAGGGGTCGCCCGCGGGAGAGGGGTCGTCGAGACCGCCCGAGATTCGCGAGCACAAGTTCACGCAGTTCTCCGAAATCGGCTACGACAGGGCCGTGGACTACCTCATGCAACTGTGGAGTAAGTATCCCCCGGGAGCCGTTATCGCGGATGTCCCCTCTTCGAGGGCCCGCCAGATCGAGGGAATGAAGCTCACTGGCCAGCAGGTGCTCATCGTCCCCGAGCAGATAGCGCCGATTCCGAGGGACGTCCTCGACGCCGCGGAGGGATTCGAGATCACGATCAGAGACATCGACGGTCACGTGTACACCTCGAAGTAGTCCGGAACCCCACGCACCCGACCGTCCCGATTCGAGACAGTTGGGAACCGGTGCCCGTCAATCGACTGCGTCCGTGGCCCGAACGACGGTCCGCGGACTCGAGGACCCGAAGTGTATATGACCGCTCCCCGACAATAGAACTCGTGAGGAAGACGAAGACCGTGGCGAGAGACTGAAGCTACCGAAGCGGTCACGTCGGAACGAACAGATGCCGACAGATACCACCGACATCGAACTACCGCGGGTCGCACGTCCGATAGCGGTCGGTCGGTGGCACCGCGACGAACGGGACGAACCGGAGGGAAAACCGAGAGCGACCGCTCGGTACGGAGTCGCTCGGTTGACTCCGTTCTTCGGCGTGTTGCAGGGACGGGTACCAACGACCAGTTGGCGACGGTCTGCGCTCTCGTATCTCGTCCACCGTCCGGTGGTCGCCGAGAGCACCGACCGGAGTCGGGACGTCCACCACACCTCGACCCGAGTCGTTCGGGAACGCCGCGAGGTCAGTAACTCGCGGACGAACTCACCCGCCACTCCGACGCTGGAGACGCGCGGACCGCTGACGCGCGAACAACAGGCAGGCGAATCGGAGAGGAACCGGCCGCAGACGCACGTTCTGGCGACCCACGAACTGACGAGGCGAACGGTCGGAGCGGGTGCGAGCGACTGGCGTGGGGCCACTCTGCATCCCGCCGGCCCACCGGGAGCGCCGTGGGTCTCCCGCGAGCATCGACGCCGTACCGACGACGGAGCGGAGTCTCCCCTCGCCGGCGGTGAACCGACGGCCCGACGGGTCGGACCCCGGCCGCGCCGCGACGGGCCGGCGGAGACGGGAGAGCGGCGTCCCCGTCCGGACGACACGTGGCCGCGCTCGGCGGCGGATTCGAGCAACCGCCTCTCGATTCACAGGGTCGTCGTCCCACGGAGTTCGGCGTCGCGGATTCCGCTCACCTCGTGACACGCGTCGGAGCACGGATGCACCTCGGAGAGGACACGACTACCGTCGCGTACGGGAGTCGGGAGCGCCCGCCCGCGTCACCACCCGCCCGGACATCGACGAGGGTCCGCGGTCCATCCGCGGCCGAATCGTCTCCGACGCAACCCGAACGTTCGCCGGTGACGGGACCGAAGCGCTCGCCGAACGCGGACGACCCGAGTCCAGCGAAAGCCTCACCGGCACCTCCAGAACGGCGGGTCCGGGAGGTGTTGGACAGACCCGCCGACGACTCCCTCGCTGCTGGACAGATGACTCCGCCGCGGTCCCCGGTTCGACGGCGCCTCGTCACGAGAACGACGAGCGCGGAGCGGCGAACCCCATCGACTCGCGAACGGCGTCGGTCCACCGTCTTGTCGCGTGCACCGCGGCTCTCGGTCACCGCTCGAAGCGACCAGCGGACCGGGGCCGTCGAAGCCGCGAAGCGAAGGGAGAGCCGGGGTGGTCTACGCTTCGGAGACCGCACGCTCCAGTGGACCGAGGGGGACGTGGGGTCACCTACGGGTGCCGAACTGACGGCCCAGTCGACACTCGTGCCGCCGGGTGGCGACACTCGACGGTTGACGTACAGACGGTCGGAGGCGTCGCAGTCGGAGTTAGCCAAGGGTACGACCTCCGATGTCGGAGGCAGCGACGTGGCAGCGACTGGAAAGGGGAAACCGACCGACCCGGGAACCGACCGACGTTACAGTTCACCAGAACAACATATATCACCTCTGGAATCGATTGTTAGCCGTCACATGGACGCGGACCCGACACTCGACAGATTGGTTGATACTCTGTTCGACAAGTTCGAACGGAAGCTCCGCATCGAGCGCGAACGGCGGGGGCGCTGACGGCGATGCCCGACGGGACGGACTCGAACCTGGTGAAGGCCGTCGTCGTCGCCGGCGGCGAGGAGATTCCCGTCCGGTTCAACCCGACGGAGTACAACCTCGACAAGTCGATTTCGTACGCCGACCAGTCGCTCCCGGGGTTCACCTCGCCCGTAACGCAGTTCACGAGCGGTGAGGCGGAGACGCTCTCGATGGAGTTGTTCTTCGACGCCTACGAGGAGGACGAACGGGACGTTCGGACGTACACCGACCGCGTGCGGGGGTTACTGGAAGTGGACGGCGACCTGCACGCGCCGCCCATCTGCCGGTTCGTCTGGGGCGGACTCGACTTCAAGTCCGTCCTCCAGAGCGCGAACACGCGCTTTACGATGTTCCTGCCGACCGGCGTGCCGGTCCGCGCGCGGATGGATGTGACGTTCAAGGAGTACAGACCGCCCGGCGAACAGGCCGAACAGGTCCGTCGGAGTTCGGCCGACAAGACGAAACTGCGCCGGGTGACCGAAGAGGAGACGCTGTGGTTGCTCGCCGACGCGGAGTACGGCGACCCGACGCGGTGGCGACCCATCGCGGAGGCGAACGACATCGACAACCCGCGCCGCCTCCGACCCGGAGACAGACTCGTGGTGCCGCGGGTGGAGCCGTAGATGAGTCTCGCCGACGTGCGCGAGAAGTACGGCGACTTCTACGTTCCCCGATTCGTCGTCGAAGCGGGGGATACCACGTTCACCGAAGCTAGCGGCGTCGTCTCACAGTTGTCCGTGAGCACGAGCGTCGACAGCGCCGAGCGGTTCTCGTTCTCGTTGAACAACCTGTACGACCAGGAGAGCCGGGAGTTCGAGGGCATCGACTGGGGGCTGATAGACTCGGACAGCCCCGTGACCGTCTCGTTGGGGTACGGCGACACGCTCGTACCGATGGTCGTCGGAACCGTCGAGTCCGCGGAGCCGAAGTTCCCGGCCGACGGCGTGCCCACCGTCGACGTGAGCGGCTACGGCCGCCTGCACGAACTCATGACGGGGACGAACACGGAGACGTGGGACCGTGATACGGTCGAGGACCGTGTGACCGACTCGAACGTCGTGAGGAAGGTGCTCGAACGTGGCGGCTACGGCTTCAGCGAGGTGGTGATAGACGAAACCGACCTGGAGTTCCCCCGCATCGTCCAGGACAACAAGACCGACTACCAGTTCGTCAAACAGCGCGCGAAGCGGTACAACTACGAGGTGTTCGTCACCACCGACGCGTTCCACTTCCGCGAACCCCGCGAGGACAGGCCAGCAGACTTCGAACTCGCGTACGGCGAGTCGTTGCGGTCGTTCTCGCCGCGGCTCAACCGAGCGCGCGACGTGAGTCGAGTGAACGTCCGGTGGAACGACCGGAACGGACGGGAGGTCATCGAAGGGTCGGCCGAGGGGGCGGACCCGAACGGCGACGCCCGGGACCTTCGGATGCCCGTCGAGTCGCCGGCGGAGGCGGAGACCGTTGCGGCGTCCGAAGCCGCGCGCATCCGTCAGGGCCGCCTCACCGGACGGGGCGAGACCATCGGCGTGCCCGAACTCGTCGCCGGAATCACCGTCGAACTCGACGGCGTGACCGAGACGTTCAACGGGCGGTACTACGTCGAGAGCGCAGACCACCAGATCAGTACGAGCGGATACACGACCACGTTCCAGGTCAGAAAGCGGAAGGGAGGAACGACGTGAGCTACAGCGAATTCACCGACGACGTCGACGACGCCATTCGCGGCGTCGCGACAGCTATCGTCACCGACAACGAGGACCCCGAGGGGATGGCGCGGGTGAAAGTGCGGTACCCGTGGCGCAACGAGGACGAACAGAGCTACTGGGCGCGCGTCGCCCGGACGATGGCCGGAGGGGACCGCGGCACGTACTTCCACCCGGAGGTGGACGACGAGGTGCTCGTCGCCTTCGAACAGGGCAACATCCACTACCCGTACGTCATCGGTGCGCTGTGGAGTTCCGCCGAGCGACCGCCCGAGGACAACGCGGACGGCAACAACGACGTGCGGATGATTCGCTCCCGGAGCGGTCACCAGATTACGCTGAACGACAACGGCACGGCCGGCAAAGTCGAGATTACGACGAACGCCGGTCACTCGATACTCCTCGACGACGCCAGCGGAAGCGAGAAAATCGTCGTCGCCGACAAGAGCGGACAGAACACCGTCGAACTCGACTCGAACAGCGGAGCCATCAACGTCTCTAGCGGGGCGACGGTGAGCGTCGAGTCGAAGCTTATCGACATCAAGGGACAGGGCAACGTCACCGTCGAAGCCGGCGGAATTCTGACGTTGAAAGGCTCACTCGTCAAGATAAACTGAACCATCATGCCACCAGCAGCACGCGTACTCGACCAGACCAGTCACGGAACACCGCTCCTCGGCGCGGGGAGTCCGACCGTCCTCATCGGCGGCATGCCTGCGTGGCGGGCCGGGGCGGACATGCACACGTGTCCGCTCGTCCTGCCGAGCACGACGCCGCACGTCGGCGGCGTCGTGGCGATGGGGAGCACGACGGTGCTGATAAACAGCATGCCCGCGGCGCGGCAGGGAGACACGATTCCGGAGGCCGGCCCCCCAAACACCATCGCGATGGGCTGTCCGACCGTCCAGATAGGGTGAGAACCAGATGAATCGCGAGTTCCTCGGCACTGGGTGGACCTTCCCCGTCGAAACCACGGACGCCGCGGACGTGGCCGTCTCGACCGGTGAGACCGACATCGACGAGGCGATCAGAATCATCCTCGGCACGGCGAAGGGAGAGCGCGTCATGCGACCCGACTTCGGGTGCGGCATCCACGACTTCGTGTTCGCAGCCGTCAACACGGCGACGGTGACGATGATTCAGACGAGCGTGGAGGAGGCACTGCGGAAGTGGGAGCCGCGAATCGAGGTCAGAGACGTCTCCGTCGACATCGACGACATCGGCCGGGGGCGACTGCTGGTGAGCGTGGAGTACAGGGTGCGGCAGACGAACGCCACCGGGAACCTCGTCTACCCGTTCTACATCAACGAGTGAACTGCGATGGAGTGACAGATGACAGATAGTGAGACGCCGACGATAGACGGACGCCGACGCGCGGCACTGCGGGCCGCCGCCGCCGAACGGGCACGAAGTTACACCCCTGCGTGGGACCCCGACGAAGGAGACGTCGGAACCGCGGTCCTCGACCTGTTCGCGGAGATAACCGAGGACGTCCTCGAACGCGTGGACCGCGCGCCCGAGAAGCACCGCTTCGCGTTCTTCGACGCGTTGCGTTCGACCGCGACCCTCCCCAACCGGCGAAACTCCCCCTCGTCTTCGACGTCGCTCCCGGACTCGACGCGAACGTCGGGATACGCCCGGGACGCAAGCGCTCGCACCGCCACCCGGCGAGGGGTCCGAGATAACGTTCGAGATACCCGACGGAGCGGGGTTCGAGGCGACCCCAGCGCGACTCGACTCCGTGGTCAGTGTCAGTCCGGCCGACGACGCGATATTCGTGCACCACGACGCACTCGCGGACGAGGCGGAGACGAAACTGTTCACCGGAGCAAACCGGCAGGAGCATCTGCTGTACGTCGGCCACGCGAACTTCTTCGAACTATCGACCGACACGGAGTTCGAGGTGACCGTCGAGGGTGTCGGGACGGGCGCGTTCGAATCGCTCGGCTGTCAGTTCTTCGGCGTGAAGGAGGTCGGCGGCGAGGAGGTCGAAGGGTGGCACTCGCTCGGGGAAACCGTGGACGGGACGGTGGAGACGGCCGACCTGAGCGATGGTGCCGAGGACGGCGTCCGGATTCGGTTCAAGCTGAGCGAGGCGGAGGCGGAGGCGTTCGCGGCGACGACGCTTCCGACGGACGAGTTGCGACTCGTCGGCGCGGAGGCCGAAGCCGCGGCGGCCGAGGCGGAACCGGCGGAATCGCCGCCGGTGACGGACGTGGAGACCATGTGGATTCGGTTCGTGGGGCCACCGACCCTCGGCGACGCACTGTTCGAAGCGTCGGTGTCGAAGCTGAGCCTGTCGCTCGTCGAATCGGACACCGGTGTGAAACCGCAGATGCTGCTAGCCAACGACGTACCGCTCTCGACGACGGGACCGATACGTCCGTTCGGAGAGATGCCGCTTCCGTTGGACACGTTCTACATCGCGTCCGACGAGGCGTTCTCGAAGACGGAGACGCCCGTCGAACTCGGGTTCGAGACGACGGACAGGCCGTCGCTCGCGGACCTCGCGCCGCCCGACTACTCGTGGGAGTACTGGAACGGGTCGGGGTGGGCGCGGTTGGAACTGAGCGAACGGAAAGAGGAGGTTGGCGAGGGGGCGGTTCGGTTCGTCGTCCCCGAGGACGCGGCGGCGACGTCCGTCTCGGGGCACGAACACCACTGGATTCGAGTTCGCCTCCTCGAGGACAACCCCATCCGGTTCCGACAGAAGAAAGACGACCAGGGCAACCCGGTCGACCCGGAGGAGTGGGAGATGATTCACGATGCGGTCCCGGAGTTCACGGGACTCACTATCAGCTATCCAGAACCTACCACCGCCGAGGAGGCGGTGAGTTCGAAGGCGAAAGAACCCGACCACGTGGTGGCCTTCAACAACCGCGGCTACGGCGCGGACGAGGCGAAGGGACTCTCCGCGGAGACGCAGGCGACGGCGATTCGCCCGTTCAGGCGACTCCCCGAGGCGCGGATGGCGGAACCGACGGAGGTACTCTATCTCGGCTTCGACGGACCGCTGGACGACGGACCGATACAACTGCTGTACTCGGTCGCCGACAAGCCGTATCCGGTACCGTTCTACCCGCGGGCGCGGTGGGAGTTCTGCGAGGACCCCGCAAGCGAGACGTGGACGCAACTCGACGCCGAGGACGGAACGGAAGGACTCCTGCAACGCGGTATCGTCTCGCTCGCGTTCCCGGAGGCGACGGAGGCGTTCGAGCGGTTCGGCCGGGTCCGCCACTGGATTCGCGCCCGGTTGGTCGGCGACCCGTTCGACGTGACCGTCACCGAGAACGCCGCCGTTCCGGGAGACGACCCACCGGACGAGGAATCGGCGATACAGATGCTCGTCGACCGGACGGAGAACGTCGTCGTCCTGGAGAACAGGGGAGCAAAGAGGTTCAACCTCGAACGGTTCTCGCTGTCCGTCGGCCCCGACTCGCCGTCGTCCGACCTGGCTGCGTCACTGGGTCCGAACGAATCGATAGCCGTTCCCATCTCGCGACCCACGGGTGCCGTCGAGTTGTACACGCCCGACTGGGAGTCCGTCCCGGTCAGCGTTCGGTACGAAGAGAGGGCGATAGACACGGTGGACACGACGGCGAAACGGAGTCTCAAAGAGGAATCTGCTGTCGACGGGGCCTTCGAGACGCCGAAACCGACGCCGGAACCGACTCCGACGCCGTGCGAGTCCCTCTCACCACGACTGTTGGAGACGGCGACGGAGGCGACGAGAGACCCGCCCTCGCTCCGCGGCATCTACCCCAACGCGGGGTGGGCGTACAACGTGGTGACCGTCACCGGCGAGGTTCTCGGTTCCAGTGACGGGACGCCGAACCAGGCGTTCGCGTTCGCGAACCGTCCGGTGGTCGACGAGTCCGTGTGGGTCGACGAACTGGCGACGCTCTCGGAGGCCGAACGAACGGCGGTAGCAGAGTCCGGGGTCGAAACGGCCGAACAGACCGACGACGAGGGTGCGCCGACGGCCTTCTGGGTTCGGTGGACGCGCGTGGACGACTTCACCGAATCCACAGACGAGGATCGACACTACGTCTTGGACCGAATCGACGGCCGCCTCACGTTCGGCGACGGGACGAACGGCGCGACGCCACCACCGGGCGAAGAGAACGTCAGCGCCGACTACCGAACGGGGGGCGGTGTCGCGGGGAACGTCCCCGCCGAAGCGATCGAAGCGTTGGTGACGGCGATTCCGTACGTGGAGGGCGTGTGGAACCCGGACGCCGGTGGCGGAGGGGCCGAGGCGGAGACGACCCCCGAGGCGACGAACCGTGCCGCCCGGACGCTGGGGGACCGGAACCGTGCGGTCACGGCCGACGACTTCGAGCGCATCGCCGCGTCGGCGTCCAGAGAACTGGCGCGCGTCCGGTGTGTCCCCGGGATGGACCGTTCGAACTCGCCTCGCGCCGGGTGGGTGACCGTACTGCTCGTGCCGCGGTCGACCGAACGCCGCCCCACTCCCAACGCCGAGGTGACATCCGTCGTCGCCGACGCCCTGCGTCGCCACGCCCCCGTGCCGACGACGACGGCGGCGGGCGACCCGGACGCGAATCGAATCACCGTCCGCGGACCAAACTACGTGGAAGCCGGCGTCGACGTCACGGTCGCCGTAGACGAGACCGTCGCGAGCAGCATCGCCGCGGTGGAGACAGCAGTTACGACTCGACTGACGGCCTTCTTCCACCCGCTGACCGGAGGTCCCGAGGGCGAGGGGTGGGCGTTCGGAGAACTCCCCTGCCTCTCGGACGTGTACGCCGCCCTCGAACGGGTCGGCGGCGTGGACCACGTCGTCTCGCTGACGGTCACGTACCACGGGAGCGAACGGGGCTACACCGTCGCCGACGACGAGCGACTCCCCACCGTCCCGCCGGACACGTTAGTCTGTAGCACCGCGCACACCGTGCAGGCGACCCGCGAACTGACGACGAACGACGAGAACGAGGACCAAACGTGAGTCTCGACATCCCCACCTTAGACGACAGACCGTACGAAACGATACTCAGAGACGCTCGGAACCGAATTCCGGTCTACTCGGAGACGTGGACCGACCACAACGCGTCGGACCCCGGGATAACCGTCCTCGAACTGCTGGCGTGGCTGGCCGAGACGTACACCTACCAACTGGACCGCATCACCGACGCGCACCGGCTGAAGTATCTCGCCCTGTTGGGTGAACGGCCACGGCCGCCGCGCCCGGCGACGGCGGCGGTCCGCGTCACGCTTCCGGACCACGCGGGAAGCGCGGCCGTGAACGAGGGAGCCAAACTGCTGGCCACGACGGGAGACGACCGGACGGTGGGGTTCGAGACGACTGTCGCGACGGCGGTGACGAGAGCGACGCTCGAACGCGTGGTCGTCGACGGGGCGCGCGGCCGCCGCGACCAGACGACGGCCAACCGGACGGCGGGGATGCAGTTCACCGCGTTCGGCGACGGCGCTGAGGGGGTGCTCTACCTCGGCTTCGCGGGGAACCCGTTCGGCGGCGAGGGCGAACTCGCCCTCTCCGTGAAACTGGCCGAAGACGACCTGCCTGCCCTCGCGAGGCACGGTGCAGGCGTGGACGCGTGGACCGAGGACGCGACGTTCGAACCGACGGTGGCGGTCGAGTGGGAGCACTGCCCGACGTACGAGTGGTACGACGAGGGTGCGTGGGAGTCGCTGCCGGTAGAGGCGGACGGGACGAACCAGTTCTACGAGAGCGGTCGCGTCGTGCTGAAGAAGCCCGATTCGTGGAACGTGGACGGCGGGACGATGTTCGACCACGCGACGTCGTATCGGTGGATTCGGTGCCGAGTGACCACTCCCGGCCACGAAATCGTGCCGAGAATCGACAGCGTGGCGGTGAACGTGCTCCCCGTCGAACGGCGGTGGACCGTCCGTTCGGAGGGCGGCGAACCGCTCCGTGACGGGCAGGGGAACACCGCCTCGACGGGGCTTCCGGACCAGCGTTTCGAGTTCGAGCACGGTCCGTTACTCGACACGGACGTGGCCGTGTGGGTCGGCGACGAGCGATGGCGGCGGCGGGACGACTTCGATGCGGCCGGCCCGTACAGTCGGTGTTTCGTCGTGGAGCCGTCGTATCGAGGAATCCGCTTCGGCGACGGTGCTCGAGGGACGATTCCGCCGCTGGACGCCCCGATTACGGCGACGCGATACGTCGGCACGGGGGACGCGGGGAGCGTCTCCGCCGAAGCGGAGTGGTCGTTCGCGGGGGCGGACGTCCGCTTCAGAGACCCCAAGGGGAAGTTCACGACCGCTGACCCGGCGAGTCTCACGGTCGAGCAGGTAGCCGACGTCACCGGCGGTGCGCCCGCCGAACCAATCGAGGACGCGTTCGACCGTCTCGTCGCCGACAGGCGGGTCCCGTACCGCGCCGTCACCGCCCCGGACTACGAGTATCTCGCCACCCACACGCCGGGACTTCGGTTCGGTCGGGCCGCGGTGTGGGTCGTGCAAGACGACCCGGTCGAACGGCCCCCGAGCGTCTGGTCGAAGGACGCCGCAGATGTGTGCCGCGGAGACGGTGACTCCGACCGACGCCCCGACGAGGACCGAGTGGTGTCGGCCGACGACGGGCGGCCCGTGAGACAGTTCGACGACGAGCGGATGCGGCAGAGGCCGAAAACGAAACAGCGCTCTGCGGCGGCATCTCGGCAGGCGTCGGAACTGTCCACCGAGTCGTCCGAACCGGCGTCGAGCGCATCGGCGGCGGGAGACGCGAACGCCGACGGGGAGGCCGAACCGTCCGACGAGTCGCCGAGAGAGTGCGAACCGCACCGGTCGGTCAACGTCGTCGTCGTCCCGTACTCGCGGTCCTCGCGGCCGGAACCGAGCACTGGCTTCCTCGATGCGGTGGACGCGCACCTCGACCGACACCGACTCCTCACCGACCGGGTGCGCGTCGAACCGCCGACGTACGTGGGGGTGGGCGTCGACGTGGAGGTCAGACTCGAATCGGAGTACGCCGTCACCGACCGGAGAGACGCTATCGACGCCGCACTCGACGAGTTCCTCGACCCTCTTCGCGGCTTCGAGGGTGACGGGTGGCCGTTCGGCCGCCCCCTCTACCGGTCCGAGTTGTACGAGGAGATAGAGAGCGTGCCGGGCGTCGATTGCGTCACCCGGTTGGACGTGCGAACGGACGGTCGCCTCGACGCGAACGGAGCGGTCGTCGTCGACGCGGACGCCCTCCTCACGCCGACGGACCACACCGTGACGGCCCGCGTCGGGACGAACGGACCGGCCGCAGGAGACTGTGACCGCCCATGACGAGAGACTTCACGGTCGTCGACACGGCGACGCCGGGCGAGTGGGAGGCGTGGACGCGCGAGAACGTCGTCCTGACCGACGAGGGGGTCGAACTCGCGCGTGCGGCGGCACCGACCTTCGTCGCACCGGCTCGAAGATGGACCGAGGCGTTCGCGTCCGCGCGTCCCATCGACATCGACGTGACCCTCACCGGCGACGAGTACGTGCTCACCGCAGACGGACGGTTGTTCCGGGCGGTCTGCGGGAGCGACTCGTTCCGCCCCGTGCGCTGTGAAGACCTGCGGTCCGACGGGAAGTCGCCGACCGGACTCTGCGTCGCCGGTGACAGCCTGTACGTGGTGGGTACCCGCAGGGTAGCGGCGACGGACGACGAATCGACCGACGATGGCGTCGAGCGACTGCGGACGGTCGGGTACGTTCACTCGCTCTCCGTCCACTCGCTGCAGACGCGGTGGGTGCTCACCGGAGACGAGTGGGCCGCGGACGACGACGCGCCAGGGACGACCGAGGGGTTCGTCGAGCCGACGCGTGTCGTCAACGGGCCGGACGAAACGGTGTACGTGCTCGACCGCGGGAGCGACACCGACCGCGGCTTCGTCGCTCGGGTGAGCGAACGGGCCGAGGTGAATCACCTCGTGCGAGAACTCCGAGCGCCCGTGGACCTCGCCGTCACCGCCGATGGTGCCATCGCCGTCCTCGTGGGGGGAGACAGCGAGGCCGCACTGTTCGGGTGGTACCCCGACGGGAGCGAACCCGACGGCGACCGCGACCCCGTCGAACTGCCGGTCGCGAGTGCGACCAGCATCGAGTGGCTCGGCGACGGAGCGTTCGTCCTCGGCGTCGGACCGGACGCGCCGTCCGAGAAGACGCTGTATCGGTACGACCCGGAGACGAACGCGGCCGACCCCCTCACGAGTTACAAGCACAGTTGCGTCCGACTCCGTCGCGGTCCGTGGGGGGCTGTCGACCCGCAGTTGTACGCCATCGACGGGGACGAGGGGGTCGTCTGGGTCCTCGACCCGGCGGAGACCGTCGAGATAGTCGGCGGAGCGTACGTCGGCCGCCTCACGACCCGCTACGACTTCGGCGCACTCGATGCCGACTGGTACAGGCTCGCTCTGGAACTCGGGACACAGCCGCCCGGAACGCGGGTCGTCCTCCGCTACGCCGCGACGAACGCCGACGCAGTCCCGGGCGACCCCGAAGGTGAGGGCGACGGAGTCGCGGAAGGTGGCGTCGACGGACCATCCGAAGACGGAGGCGGAGGGAGCGAGGACGCCGACGGGATGGGGGACGCTGACGGCCCCGTGTCCATCTGCGAACCGTCGAACGACGCGGACGACGAACCGGACCCGGTGTGGGCGACGGCCGACAGCGGGTATCCGAACCACGTACTCGTCGAGCCGAACGGCCGCCGATATCTGTGGGTTCGCCTCGAACTCCACGGCGACCGCTTCCACACGCCCCGAGTCGACCGCCTGAAGCTGTCGGTCACGCACGATTCGTACCTGGACTACCTGCCCGCGATATACGAGACGGACGAAGAGAGCGCCGACTTCTTGGCTCGCTACCTGACGGTGTTCGAGGATACGTACGCCGACATCGACCACCACGTCGCGACGTTGACCGAGTACTTCGACCCCGAGTCGGTGCCGTCGAGTCACCTGTCGTGGTTGGGCAGTTGGCTCAGCGTCGCCGAGGACGACGCGTGGTCGGACTGGTCGAGACGAGAACTCGTCGCCCAAGCGCCGAACCTGTTCAGAGAGCGCGGGACGCGGCGAGGACTCCGGAGACTCCTCGACATCTTCCTCGGGGGAATCCCCGTCGAATCGGGCGCGGAGTCGCCGACCGGAGCGGGTGAGGAGGCGGGCGTAGCGCGTCCGGCCGAACCACGGGTGAGCGGAGCCGAGGGCGACGAGGCGGGGCACGGCCACTTCGTGTGGCTCCTCGAGTACTGGGACGTGGCCGACGTGGCCGACGCCGATTCGGACTGCGACGCCGCCGAAGGGTCGTGTGAGGCGCTGCGAGCAGAGCGCGCGTCCGGCGACGACGCCGAGTCGCCGTTCGACGCGGTGCTCTGTTGTCCGCAGGAGTTCGTCGTCCTCGTGGGGCCGACCGTCGATGCGGACGCCCGAGCGGCGATTCGACGGCTCGTGGAGGCCCAACAGCCGGCACACGCGGTCGGTCGAACCGTCCACCTCAGACCGTGGAGTCGGCTGGGCGGGCACGTCCTCCTCGGCGTCAACAGTCGTCTCCCCGACCCCTCGTTCACCGTCGCGGAGTCGAACCTCGGCTGGGACTCCGTCGTCGGGACCGCCGAATCGGACGCCGAACTCGGCTGGCAGTCCAGACTCGGCAGCGACTTCGAACTCTCCTGACTCGCGAGTCGTTCGCGGTGAAAATCGGGTCGCGTCTCTCGGCCGTCCGGCTACTCTTCTTTGTCGCCGGACGCCGATTGCTGTCGTTCGGACCGTTGCTGTTTCGAGTCGGCCTGCTTTTCGATGACGATGTCGTCGTCGCAGCACTCTTCGAGGACGTGTTCGACCTGTTTTTCGAGTTCCCGGACCCTGCGTTCCAAGCGCTCGTACTCCACGCGTGTGACGTAGTCACCCTTCACGTCGATGTTGACCTGCTTCGCGTTCTGATCGGGGGCGATAGAGAGGGTATCGTTCGGTGAGTTCAGGTCGACGTTGCCGTTGGGATTACTCACCGTGTGGATGGATTTCAGCGCGTCGATCTCGTGGGGGTCGTCGAAATCCGTGACGTGCGAGGCGATGATGGCGTACAGCATGTCGTTCGTGTAGAGGAACGACCGCAGGTCCGGTGTGGGGTCGCGTTCCCACTCGCTCCCGGAGTCCTTCTCGAAGTGACCGAGGTAGACGGAGAACGGCTCTCCGTCGCAGTCTTCCGAGTGCTCGTCGTAGTAGGACCGAGCCATCTGCGTCAGCGCCTCGTGGTGTTCCCGCGCGGACCCCCCGTGTTTCGTCAGTTTCTCTTTGGCGGGAAACGTCACCGACGGCACCGTCTTGTAGTCGGTCGGTGCCTGCTCGCTGTAGACCACGTCGAACGTCTCAACGATTCGGTTGTGACAGCACCGTTCCTCGCACCCGTCGGCGCCGTCGGGAATCGGAACGGACTCCACGTGACACTCTCTGTACTCCAAGAAGACGTAGATATCTTTCCCGTCCGCGTGACACGGTTCCTCGGGGTCGGTGTCCCCGCCATCGCGTTCTTTGAGTCGGTACGGTCCGTTCGAGGGGACGACCATCAACTGACCCTGTCTATCGACGGCGAGGCCGGGTTCGATAGTCGCTTCCAGTCCCCGCCTATCGGTTTCGCTGATGGTGGTTCCGAGCCCGCAGACGAGGCCACCGCCCAGTACGTGATTCGAGATGGCGTTCGTCCGCTCTCGATGGTACGACTGCTCCGCCTCCATATCGCGAGCGGTCATCAATTTCCCGTGGAAGTACGCGTTCCGCTCGAATCGGTTCAACCTGGACCCATCGGTCCCCGCCCGCCGAATTTGTTGACTCATTTCGCACCGTCCCTCTACACTGAGGTCATCGTGTCGACACATAAACTTGTATTATCTTTCGAATTCATGTTGTTCGGTCATCTTCCATTATATCGCTTTCTTCGTGCCGAACCGAATGATAGTCATCGAACAGAAGATATGTCATACTACATATGATTATAAGTACGTCGCCGTCCCTTGTTGAGTATGGCGGGGAGCGACGACAACCACTGGTGCACGTTCTCGTTTGACATCGACGAGGTAGGCGAAAAGTACGTCCCACCGTCCGGGTCCGACGGTTGGGACTGGGACACAGAGGAAGACGAGGTCCACTGCACCAGAGAGAAGTGGCGCGACGACCGCTGTATCTGGCACGCGGAGGTCACGGATAAGCCGGTCGCGGAACTGGTCGAACGGTTGGAGGCCGAAGAGACTCCGGTCATCCTCGACAAACTGTACCTCGGCGGGGCGGACCTCGGCGACCGACTGTCGCTCGCCGACGTCCGGGCGACGAAGGCGGATCTCACCGACGCGAACCTCCGCGGGGCGGACCTGACGAACTTCAGCGCGCCGGACGCGAAGCTATCGGGTGCGAACCTGTTCGAGGCCACGCTCGACGGTGCGGACTTCTCGGAGGCGAAGGTCAAGGGCGGGTCGCTGGACATGCGGTCGGCGTCGATGACGGGGGGCGCTTCTCACGGGGGCAGTCCTCGACGGCGTCGACCTCGCGGGCGCAGACCTGACCGACACAGACTTCACCGGCGCGTCGCTGAGAGGTGCGGACCTCGCGGGTGCGACGCTCACGAACGCGAACCTCACCGAGACGAAGTTGGGCAAATCCGACGAGACGGTGCGCTCGAATCTCTCGGAAGCGACGCTGGAAGGCGCTTACCTCTCGAAAACCGTCCTCTCGGGGGCCAACCTCTCGAGGGCGAAGTTCCCGTCGGCGACGCTTCTGGGTGTGGATTTCACCGACTCCGACCTCCGGTTCGCCGATTTCACCGAGGCGAGAGTCGGCCCGAGTACGGAGGGCGGTCAGACGAAGAACACGAACATGTCGGGCGCGAAACTGTCGGAGGCCATCTTCTCGACGGCAGAGGTTCGTGACGTCGAACTCGGCTCCGCGGAGTCGAACCTGTACGGGTCGAAGTTCGACGGAGCGACGGTTCGAGGCGTGAACTTCGCCGACGACGACGTTCGAAACGCCGACTTCACCGCGCCCGGGTCGTGAACGCGACGTTCTCGGGTGCGAAGCTCTCGAAGGCGATGTTCACAGGTGCGACTGTCTACCGCGTCGAAGAGACGACAGCGTCGAGCAATCGAGTGGGAACGCCGCCACCTCGGTGGCGTTCGACGACGCGGAACTGGTCGAAGTGGACTTCTCGAACGCGACGGTGCGGCGGCCGAACTTCTCGGGGGCCAACCTCTCGAAGGCCGTCTTCGAGGGAGCGACCGCACCGGACGCGACGTTCGACGCCGACTCGAACCTCGCGGGCGCGAAGTTGGGCGGCGCGACGTTCACCGACGCGACGTTGGACGGCGCGTCGATGGAGTTCACCGACTGCACGGAGACCGACTTCGCCGGTGCGACGGTCGGCGCCGGAACCGACTTCGCCGGCGCGACGATGCCGAAGGTGAACTTCTGGAGCGTGAACGCGGACCAACGGGGAACCACGGGCGCGAGCATCGACGTGAACTTCGCCGACGTGACCCTCTCGGAGGTGAACTTCTCGCACGCCTTCCTTCCCGGGGCGACGTTCTCGGGTGCGAAGTTGGACGGCGCGACATTCGACGGCGCAACGCTGGTCGAGGCGGACCTCTCTAAAGCGGACCTCTCGGATGCCACCGCACGCGGCGCGGACCTCTCGTCGGCGTCACTCGACTACGCGACGCTTCCGGGAGCGAACCTTCGAGGCGCCACTCTCGAAGGGACCGAGATGCTGGAGGCGAAACTCGTGCAAGCCGACCTCGGGTACGCGAAACTCGTCGGTGCAAAACTGGAACGGGGGGACCTCACCGAGGCAGTACTGTTCCACGCCGACCTCACCGACGCCGAACTGCCACACGCGACGCTCTCGGACGCCGACCTCACGGAAGCGGCCGCGACAGGGGCGACGTTCGAGAACGCCACCTGCATCGGCACCGTGTTCAGAGACGCCGACCTCACGAGCGCAGCGTTCCAGAAGGCCGACCTCACCGACGCGGACTTCACCGGGGCGACGCTGACCGAGGCGAAACTGAACGAGGCGACGGCGACGGGCGCACACTTCAGAGCGGCCGACCTCGCCGACGCGGAACTCGACAAGGGAACTGGTTCCGCGGGTGCAGACCTCACCGGTGCGGACCTGCAGTACGCGGTTCTCACGAGGGCGGAGTTCCACGACGCGATTCTCGCCGAAGCGGACCTCAGACACGCTCACGTCTCCTCGAAGGCCGACTTGGCCGAGGCCGACACGACCGACGCGAAGTGTTGGTACATCGTCTGGGACGACGGTGAGACTCCCGACGGCGAGAGTTCACCGTACGAGGCCGCCTCGGAGCCCGCGACCGATGAACCGCCCGAGGACGAGGAGGACTACACCAGCGCGGAGGGAACCGACGAGGAGACTGGTCAAGCGTAAGCGGTCCTCACAGCGGCGGTATCGCTTCGGTGGGCGGTGTCCGTCGGAAAGCGCACAAGCGACGCCCCCGGTCGAACACCGACTCACGCTCCCGTACACGCTGGACGTACGACAGTCGGTCCGGACCGCTCTCGCCGACCACCGGACTCGGGAGGTGCCGTCTGTTTGGAGGCGGGCGCGGGTGTCGGTGACGCGGTCATACGGTTCTGCCGATCCGAACTCGTACGGTAACCGCCCGACTCCGTAGTGTTCGACGAAGCCCCGGATGTGAACTCGACTAACCGAACGAGTCTGGTAGCTACATCGATGCCCATCGCGACAGATACGTCGACTGATTTTGACCGTATAATATCCTATTACCCAAAACGTAACTCTATAAGAGCAAAGTGTCTTTTAAATATCCAATATAAATTCATACTTAGAGAATAGAAATAGAGGAGGCGAACTTCGTAAATATACTTGGCAAGATGATTTCAAAGTCAGTCGATAGAGGTATACTTCTGCGATGCTGTTAGACAGATCACAGACGAGTACGTTCCGAGAGGAGGTGCGACGAGGGAGGTGCAGAGTGACTGGTCTCGGTCATTCTGTCGTGTCTGTGACGAGAGGAAGAACGTACACAGTCGTCGTTCCCGTCGACGCAAGGTCGACGATTCGGTCGAAACCGGAGACGACTCCGAACCGATGACGTCACTACCCGACCGGACGGACGGTTCCAGTATCTGAAGTCGTTAGTCCGTCATGCCGACGACGGTGACGGGCAGGTCTGCGTTGAGTATCACACGTTGAGTCACGCTCCCGAAGATGGCTTTCCCCGCCGGACTCCGTCGCCGTCCGCCGAGCACGATGTGGTCGACTGCAAGGTCCGAAGCGATGTCGAGTATCCCCTCCGAGACGGGGAGATAAATTTCACGCGACTCGGCCTCGACCCCGGCCTCGGCGAGGCGATCCAACGCCTCGCTGACCGCTTTGCTCTGTTCCGGTGGTAAGTCGTCGTCGGCACCGTCGTCTCGGTAGGCGTGGACAACGGTCACACCGACGTCGCCGGGGACGCCCGGTAAACCGGTGACAAATTCTGCCTGTGCAACTGCTCTGCCGACGTCGTCGTCGACTGGTACCAGTATCTGGTACATGCAGTCACCAACGGAGACCATCTATTTGAATGGTCGCCCGAAACGCTCCCGTGTCCGGACTGTCTCTCCGGTTCCTCCGTCGGCGGACCGACGATGGCCACGCCGATGGCCGAATTTTATGTGACAGCGCGGACCAGATGTGTTCAATGGACCGCCGCAAGAAGTGGACGTTAGCCATCTTTCTGTTCGTTCTCGGAGACGGCATCGCCGTACAGACCCGCGGAGCCCTCCTCTCTACCTTCGAACAATCATTTGCCGTGTCCGAGAGCCTCCTCGGACTCGTCGCTCCGGCGGGCACTATCGGACTCGTCCTGACGGTTCTGATAGTCGGGATGTTCTCGGGAAGCCTCGACGTCAAGCGGTTCCTCGCCGTCGGTGTCGGTGTCACCATCGCGAGCCTCCTCCTGTTGGGTACGTCGGTGTCGTACCTCACGTTGCTCGGCGGGTTTCTCGTCCAAGGGGTTGCGTTCGGAGTGTTCAGAGCGTTCGACAGACCCCTCCTCGGTCACCTCTACCCCGACCAACGAGGCAGGATTTTCAACTTGTACGCTGTCTTGTGGGCCCTCGGGGCGACGGCCGGCCCCCTCCTCGTCAACGTCGTTCTCTCCCTGGGCGACTGGCGACTCACGTACCTCGTGTTGATCGTCGTCTTCCTGCCGACGGCGTTCCTCCTGACGAGACTCGAATTACCCGCAGAGACGTGGACGGAACAGCGACTGACTCTCGCCGAGTTACGGTCCGTGCTGCGAAAGCCCTCTGTCGTCGGGATGGTCTGCGCACTCGTTTTGACCGGCGGTATCGAGGGGACGCTCTTCACGTGGTTACCGTTCTACGCGACGCAGTTCGTCCCGCAGTCGACGGCGAACCTCCTGCTCTCGGGGTTTCTCGTGATGTACATCCCGGGTCGACTGGTGTACAGCCGTCTCGTCTCGCACGTCCGGTCGCTCACCCTCATCGCCACGCTCGCCGTCACGTCGCTTCCGCTTCTCTTCGTCGCCTTCGTCTCGCCGTCACCGATAGAGTTGTCCGTCGCTGTACTAGGGTTGGGTCTCCTCGTGTCCGGGTTCTACCCGACGATGTCCGCCTTCGGCGTCGACGCCCTCCCGGAACGGAGCGGTCCGGTGAACGCAGTCGCCGTCGCTGCGAACTACGTCGGTCTCTCCGTCCTCCCCGTCGTCGTCGGGACGCTCTCGGGGCAGTTCGGTATCTCGACCGGAGTTCGGGTGTTGTTCCCGGCGATGGCCGGCGTCGCACTCGTCGTGGTGGTCACTCGATTCCGCGTCGGCGGTATCGAGACGAGGACTCCCGAACGGAGCTGACGGATTCGCACGAGGGGAGGCGCCGTGGGACCGTAACACCTACTATCCGTGCTATGTATCGACAGGACGAATGCAACCAGTTCGCATAGCTGGTGTCGGACTGACACCGCTCGGGAGACATCCGAGTCGAACCGGACGCGACCTCTTCGGGGAAGCCGCGGAGGCGGCGTTCGCCGACGCTGACGTCCCACGTGCGGACGTAGACCGACTGTGTCTGGGCAACTTCGTCGGGGACGTCGCAGAGAACCAGGGCCATCAGGGGCCCCTCATGGCCGACGCAGCGGGGATTACCGCACCCGCCACGCGGTTCGAGAACGCCTGCGCCGCGGGCGGTTCGGCCGTCCGCGGAGCGGTCCGGTCGATCCGTGGCGGCGACGCGGACGTCGTCCTCGTCGGCGGTGTCGAGACGTTGACCGACCTCGGGACGCCGGGTGCCACCGAAGCGCTGGCGATGGCGGCCGACGACCTCTTCGAGAGTCGGATCGGCGTGACGTTCCCGGGAGCGTACGCGCTGATGGCACGGGCCTACCTCGAAGAACACGGGGGGACGCGTGAGGACCTGGCCGCCGTCTCGGTGAAGAACCACGCCAACGCCGTCGACAACGAGTACGCGCAGTTCCGCCGCGAGATAAGCGTCGGCGACGTCCTCGACGCACCGACCATCGCCGACCCCCTCGGCCTGTACGACTCGTGTCCGGTGACCGACGGTGCGGCCGCGGCCGTCCTCGTCAGTGAGTCGTACGCGGCCGAAAAACGACCTCTCGGCGCCAGTCAACGTGACGGGATCCGGACAGGGCGGGGATTCGCTCGCCCTCCAAGACAGGGCGGACCTCACGCGGACGCCCGCCGCGGAACGGGCGGCGGCGGACGCGTACGAGGAGGCCGGTATCACCGCTGGCGACGTGGACGTGGCCGAGGTCCACGACTGCTTCACCATCGCCGAGGTACTCGCCATCGAGTCGCTCGGCTTCTACGATTCGGGAGGTGGAATCCGGGCCGCCGCCGACGGCGAGACCACCGCCGACGGCGCCCGTCCGGTGAACCTCTCCGGCGGGTTGAAAGCCAAAGGGCACCCCGTCGGCGCAACCGGCGTCGCCCAACTCGTCGAACTAACGCGGTTGCTCAGGGGCGACCACCCGATGAGTGACGCCGTCGCCGACGCCAGCGTCGGCGTCGCACACAACGCGGGCGGAACCGTCGCCAGCGCCGTCGTCCACGTCGTGGAGGTGGACGCGTGACCGCTGACGCGTCCCGCGAGGCCGGCGGCGCGAAGCCCGTCGACCACGAGACGTGGCTGGACGCCGTCGCGTCGGGCGACGGGTTCTCCCTCGTCTGTCCGGAGGGACACGGGTGGCTCCCGCCGCGACGGGTCTGCAAGACGTGCGGATCGACCACCCTCGAACGGATGCCGTTGCCGGCGTCGGGGACGGTCGAGACGTACACCGAGATAACCGTCCCTGCGCCGCGCTTCTCCCACGAAGACGCCGTCGCCGTCGCCATCGCGGACTTCGGGACGGTGCGCGTCACCGGCCGACTGCGCGGCGTCGAGTACGACGACGTCGAACGCGGGACCATCGTGGAACCAGGCGTCGAACGCTCCGGACAGGAAGACGAGCGAATCGTGGTCCTTCGGCCTCGGTGATCATCCGATGAACGACGAGACGGAAACCAACGATACAGAGCCCAAGACGGAGACACAGACGATGCGAGAGAGACTCTACGGAGAAGAACCGTTCGTCGCGGACTCGGCGTTCACGTCGAAGAAGGCGTACCTGATCGGTGACGTGGCTGTCGGCCCGCGAGCGAGTCTGTGGCCGTTCGTCTGCCTGCGGGGAGACGGTGGCCCGGTGACGGTGGGTGAGGAGACGAACGTCCAGGAGTTCTCGATGCTGCACGGGGCGACGTTGGGCGACGAAGTGACCGTCGGTCACAACGTCGTCGTCGACTTCGCTACCGTCGGGGACCACTCCCTCGTCGGGATGCAGAGCGCCGTCCTCAAGGGCGCGACGGTGGAGTCGAACTGCATCGTCGCCGCCGGGTCCGTCGTCCTGCAGGACCAGACGATTCCCGAGGGTCACCTCGCCTACGGCGCGCCCGCGGAGACGAAACCCCTCAGCGACGCTCAACGCGACGAGATATCGCGCGTGCACGAACACTACGTCGAACTCGGGCGAGAGTACAAATCGACCGGTCGGTTCGAGTAGTCCTCCGAGCAGGGCCGGAGGCTGCTCTCCTCGACGAACGTCGCTTTCAGTCCGATAATTTATATTGGATGCTGCGCGAGGTTGTCTCACGCGCAACCATGCCAGCCGAGCCTCCCGAAGAGACATCAGTAGTGCACGAACCGTCCGACGAGTTCGTCGAATCGACGAACGTCTGGCGGTTCATGCAGGAGTACGGCATCGACGACTACGACGACCTACTCGAGACGACGAACGGCGACGTCGAGTGGTTCTGGGACGAACTCGTCGACTACCTCGGCGTCGAGTTCTACGAGGAGTACGACGCGGTCCGAGACGACTCGGAGGGCCCGCAGTTCACCGAGTGGTACCCCGGTGGGAGGATGAACATCGCCCACAACGTCCTCGACAGACACGCCGCCGTCGACAGCGAGACGCGGAACAAAGTCGCCACCATCTGGGAGAGCGAACAGGGAGACGTCCGCGAGGTAACCTACCACGAACTCCACCGGCAGTCGAACAAGGTGGCCAACGCGCTGGAAGAACGGGGAATCGAGACGGGCGACACCGTCGGGTTGTACATGCCGATGGTGCCCGAAGTCGTCTCCATCCTCTACGGCTGTTTCAAAGTCGGAGCCATCGCAGTCCCCATCTTCTCCGGCTTCGGCGTCGACGCCGCGGCCACCCGAATCGCGGACTCGGAGTGTTCGGTCCTCTTCACGGGCGACGGGTTCTCCCGCCGCGGGAGCGAACTGACGCTCAAAGGGACCGCCGACGACGCCATCGAAGCGGCGGGCTACGTCGAACACACCATCGTCTTCGACCGACTCGGGGTCGACGTCCCGTGGGACCAAACCCGCGACGAGTGGTGGGACGACGCCGTGGAGTCGCAGGCCGGCGCGTACGAGACGAAGGAACTCGACGCGAACCGAGAGTCGATGCTGCTGTACTCCTCCGGAACGACTGGCACGCCGAAAGGAATCGTCCACACGCACGCGGGCGTGCAGATGCAGACGGCCAAGGAGATACACTTCGGCTTCGACCACGAGCCCTCGGACCGGTTCTTCTGGGTGTCGGACATCGGCTGGATGATGGGGCCGTGGACGCTCATCGGCAACCACACCTTCGGCGGGACCATCTTCATGTACGAGGGCGCACCGGACTACCCGGACCCGAACCGCTTCTGGGAGATGATCGACCGCCACGGCCTCACCGTGTTCGGTGTCTCGCCGACTGCGATACGCTCGCTCCGAAAGCACGGCGACGAGTACGTAGAGGCACACGACCTCTCGTCGCTCAGACTCCTCGGATCCACCGGGGAACCGTGGGACCCCGAGTCGTGGATGTGGTTCTACGAGAACGTCGGCGGGGGCGAAGCGCCAATCATCAACATCTCCGGAGGGACCGAAATCTGCGGGTGCTTCCTCATGCCGATGCCAATCCAATCGCTCAAGCCGTGCACGCTCGGCGGGCCGGGACTCGGGATGGACGTCGACATCGTCGACGACGACGGGGAGAGCATCGCCGACGCGCACGAACGGGGCCACCTGGTCGCGCGCGACTCCTGCCCGTCGACGACGAAGTCGCTGTGGTCGGGTGACGACCGCTACCTCGAGGAGTACTGGTCGACGTGGGAAGGTCTCTGGGACCACGGCGACTGGGCGCAGAAGGACGAGGACGGCCTCTGGTTCCTCCACGGCCGGGCGGACGACGCTCTCAACGTTGCCGGTCGGAAGGTCGGCCCCGCCGAGATAGAGGGCGTCCTCATCGAACACGACGCGGTGAACCAGGCGGCTGCCGTCGGCGTCGACGACGAGACGACGGGGACGGCCGTCGTCGCCTACGTCGTCCTCGAAGACGGCGTCGAGCCTTCGGACGGACTCCGCGCGGAACTCCGCGAACTCGTCGGCGAGGAACACGGGAAGCCGTTCCGTCCGCGGGAGTTGTTGTTCGTCTCGGAGTTCCCGAAGACGCAGTCGGGGAAGATCATCCGCCGCGCCATCTCCGCCATCTATCAGGGCGAGCAATTCGGCGACATGAGCAGCATCGAGAACCCGGAGGCGCTCGAAGAAGTGGAGTCGGCGCGGTAGATTCCCGCGTTCGGCTCCGGCCCGTCCCTTCCGCTCTCGTTTCGGTACCTGCTCCGCGACTCGCACCGGTCTCCACTCGACGTATATTCGCCGCGCGCACGAGAGACGGCGATGCCACTACTCCTGAATCGTCGTCGCCGCAGAAGGCCTCGACACGGGAATCGAGGACCGTGAGCTCTCAGTCGTCGGGACAGACGCTGCGACTGAGTCCGTCAGTTGGTTCGTTTCGCGTACGGTTCGATGCCCGCCTCCTCCATGCGCGTCCGGAGTCGTTCGCGGCGCGTCTGTCGTTCGTTCTCCGACATCCGGTCGGGCGTCCACACCTGTCCGCTCGTGTCCTGATGGACCTCCACGCGCTCGATTCCCTCTAACCCCTCGACGCGCTCTACGATCTCGTCGCTCATGTCGAGGAAGTACGTGCACAGCTGTGAGGTCAAGAGCAAGTCGACGTGGACGACGTCGCTATCTACGTCGATGTTCTCGACGAGTCCGAGGTCGAGGATGCTGATGGGATGGTCGCTCATACAGCTACACGGGTCGAGGACCTTCCCGAGTTCGTCCTTGATTCGCTCCTTGCGTTCGTTCGTGAACTCTTCGTCCGGGGTGACGTGGCTGCTGGAACTCATGCTTGTGGGGCGGGAACGTCGTAGCTAGACCACGGTTCGGCGGGGTACTGGTCGAGTTCCTCGCGCGCCTTCGCCCACCGGTCGTCTTCGATGTCGCGGCGAAGTTGGTCGGGGTCCTTGCCGAGGAGTTCGAGGGCGTTCTTCCCGAGGATGTTCTCTTTGTCCTCTTGGGTGATGTCGGGGTAGTCGTACTGTGCCTGCAGGTCTTCGGGCATCTCGAGGTCCCAGATACCCTCGATGGGTGGCTGTGGATGCAGTGCCGTCGCACCGCTGGCGAAGAGGATGCGGTCCGAACCGACCCAGTAGAGCAGTTCTCCCATTATCTTGGCGAACTTCCGCGGACGGGTGTTCACCAGACACGCGGTGTTTTCGAGGTTCGCGTAGACGTTGTCGTTGCTCGCCATCGCCCAGATGGTCTCCTCGAGGAAGGAGAACCCGACGTGGATGACCTCGAAGTTTAGGTCGGGGTACTTGTTCGCGGCTTCCTCCACGTCGTCGATGCGGAAGTACTTGGTCGGGGCCTTCGCGAACGGGATGAACTTGTGGATGCCGACGGTGTCGACGTCGAGTTCGTCGGCCTTGTCGAGTATCGGTTGGACGGAGCGCTCGTTCAGTTGGAGCGAGAGGTCCTGACCGTTCTGGTACCGGGCGGGGTAGAGTTTGATGCCGTCGACGTCTTTCTCGTTGACGTAGTACTCGACCTGGTCGACCGCGTCGTCTTCGAGCGGGTTGATGTCGACGTACATTCCGACTCGCTCGGGGTTCTGGTCGCGGAACTCGAAGCCCTTCTCCCGGGAGACGTAGCCGTCGTGGAAGTAGTCGTCCAGCGGCAGCGAGTGGTACACCGTGTAGTCGATCTGACTCTCGAGGAAGAGCAGACGAGCCAGTTCCTCGGGTTGGTGGTCGCGGTAGAACACCTCCTCGGAGGGGACGTGACTGTCGGGCAGGAGTTTCTCGCCGAGGTCGAACGTCTCGTCGTCCCATCGTTGAGCGTTCGCGTGCTTGTGGTTCTCCGGGGTGTGGTTGAAGCAGTGGGAAACAGAGTCCACTACCAACGTTCCGTTGTCTAACATCGCACTCGAACCATGTATATAATGAATAATAAGGATTTGGGTCGGTACAACACCTCCACTCTCGAACACTCCCCCAACTCGCTCGGACGAAACCACCCTACGGTGCCGTCGACTCGGGGCGGGAGGGGTGGGGACGGAACAAGACGGGGAGGAACGGGCGGAAGCGAGACGCCGTTCGGCGGGTCCTCACAGAGCGGAATCAGCGGGGCGAACGACGTCCGAACGGCCGTAGAACGACGCGTTCTGAGGGACGCCCGCGCGCGTCTCGGCCGGGCAGACACGTCGCTCCCCCGTCGGTGAGGAAGCAACGTTTATGTGACCGCGATAGCCAACGTTTGGTACAGTATGACAGGCAGACTCGACGGGAAAGCGGCGGTAGTGACAGGTGGGTCGTCGGGCAACGGTCGGGCGATCGCTCGGCGGTTCGCCGAAGAAGGAGCGGCGGTGACTGTTGCGGACGTCCGAACCGACCCGCGACTCGGCGGGGAGCCGACGCACGAGGTGATTCGCGACGCGGGCGGCGATGCGCAGTTCGTCCAGACGGACGTCACGTCCATCGAGGACCTCCGTGCGGCCGTCGACGCCACCGTCGACGCGTACGGGTCGCTCGACGTGATGGTGAACAACGCCGGCGTCGAACGACAACTCCCCATCACCGAGGCGACGGTCGACGACTTCGAGTGGTTGATGGGTATCAACGTCCGGGGCGTCTACTTCGGCTGTCAGGCCGCCGTCGAGGTGATGCGAGTCCAGGGAAGCGGCTCGATAATCAACATGTCCTCTATCGGGGGAATCAGAGGGTTGGAGAACTCCTCGCTGTACTGCACCTCGAAGGGAGCCGTCACGAACCTGACTCGGCAGGTAGCGGTCGAAACGGGGCCGGACGGCGTCCGCGTGAACGCAGTTAACCCCGGCATCATCGAGACGGCGATGACGAAGGAGGACGGCGACACGGCGGGTGGACTAGTGGCACAGACTCCGCTCGGGCGGGCAGGACAACCAGAAGAAGTCGCGGACGCGTACTGTTCCTGGCGAGCGACGAGTCGTCGTACGTGACGGGGCACAATCTCGTCGTAGACGGCGGCGTGACCGCCTGACCGCAGCGAGCGACGTTCCTCCGGGTCCGATTGCTAGGTATTTTTAATACGGAGTGTGCGTGTTGTTCTCGTATGCTACACGTCTCTGGACCGTTGTTGACGGTCGACGTTGGAGCGAGAACGACCGAAGAGACCGACGTCGACGACGTCCTCGAATCGTTCATCGGCGGGCGCGGCGTGGCGACCCGCCTCGCACACGACCGAATTCCGTTCGACGCCGACCCCCTCGGCCCGGAGAACAGCTTGTTCTTCTCGACCGGACCGATGCAGACGTCGAACATGAGCTTCACCGGACGGATGAACTGTACTGCGGTCTCACCGCTCACGGGTGGCCTCTTCTCGTCGAACGCTGGTGGGTTCATGTCGAGAAACTTCGCCGACGCGGGATACGCCGCCGTCGAAGTCACTGGCGAGAGCGACGAGTTGGTCGTCGTCCACGTCACCGACGAGGGTGTCGAGTTCGAGGCCGTCCCGGACCTCGAAGAGGCGACGGTGCCGGAAATCACCGAGTACGTCGAGGAGACGCACGGCCTCTCCGAAGAGCACGTCGCCTGTATCGGGCCCGCCGGTGAGAATCTCGTACGGTTCGCGTCCATCATGACGACCGAAAGCCGCGCATTCGGACGAGGTGGCCTCGGCGCAGTTCTCGGCTCGAAGAACGTGAAGGCGGTCACGTTCGAGGGAGACTCTCGGCGCGAGGCTGAGATACCGCCGATTCAGATGGACGTCCACCGCGAGGCGGCGACGAGCGACCACATCATGAAGCAACAGGGGACGACGAGCGTCACCAGCCTCGCCAACGAGGTGTCGGCGTTGCCGACTCGCTACTTCTCGGAGCTACAGTTCGAGGGCGTCGAGGGAATCAACGGCGACCGAGTGGGCGAGAAGAAGTACAAGCGCGGAACGTGCTCGTCGTGTGCGTTCGCCTGTAAGCTCCCCACCAAGGACGAAGAACGCGGCGTGGAGACGGAGGGCCCGGAGTACGAGACGGTGATGTCGTTCGGATCGAACTGCAGCGTCGACGACGTCGTCGACGTGATGAAGTCGAACGAACTCTGCGACCGCTACGGCGTGGATACCATCTCGTGCGGGAACGCCGTGGCCGCGTACTTGGCGGCCGAAGACGAGTTCGGCAACGCCGACTTGATTCACGAGATGGTCGAGAAGATAGCCTACCGCGAGGGAGACGGCGACGTCCTCGCGGAGGGTATCGCTCGTTTCCACGACGAACTGGGCGTCGATAACTGGACCGTCAAGGGACTCTCGTTCGCCGCGCACGACGGTCGGACCCTGAACGGACAGGGTCTGAGTTACGCCGTCGCGAACCGCGGGGCCGACCACATGTTCACGACGCTGTACGCGTGGGAGTATCCCCTCGTGGACCGCGAGAGCGCGTTGGACCCGACCGGTCTCGACGGCAAAGCACCGCATATCGTCGAACAGGAGAACGCACGCGCGCTGGAGGACTGCGGCATCATCTGTCGCTTCTCACGGAGCTTCATGACCCCCGAACGGTACGAAGGACTGTTCGAGGCGGACTACGACGATCTCCTCGCCGTCGGGTCGAGGGTCGTGGAGCTAGAGCGGCACTTCAACAACCAGCGAGGGTTCGACCGTGCCGACGACACCCTCCCGTACGACCTCCCGGACTTCGAAGCCGCCCTCGACGACTACTACGCACAGCGTGACTGGAACGCGGACGGGACGGTCCCCGACGACCACGTGAACGAGCCACAGTCGGCCGACTGACTCGCTCCGACTCGTACGGGGTGCAAGCCGCTCGATTGCGTGCGTCCACCGAGAAGACGGCTGTGCGTCGGCGAGCGTTCGTCCCAACTGAGGAGTAGTGGTTCGCCGACCGGACGAATTTTTATACCGATACACCGTGTTGAGTAGTGACAATGCGGGTCGCAAACTACTACGGTCGAGAAGACCTTCGTGTAGAGTCCGTCGAAGAACGAGCGCTCGCCGCCGACGAAGTCCGAATCGACGTCGAGGCGTGCGGTATCTGCGGTACAGACATCCACGAGTACACCGCCGGTCCGGACCTCACACCGAGCGCGGACGCCGAACATCCCTTGACGGGCGTCGGTCTCCCGGTGCCACTGGGCCACGAGTTCAGCGGCATCGTTACCGAAGTCGGGACCGACGTCACGTCTGTCACGGAGGGAACAGCGGTGACGGTCAATCCGGCCATCGTCTGCGGAGACTGTCGGTACTGTGCCGAGGGGCGGCACAACCTCTGTGAATCGGTCGCGAACGTCGGCCTGTCGGCGGACAGTGGTGGGTTCTCGGAACGGGCCGTCGTTCCGGCGGCCAACGTCGTCTCGCTCCCCGAGGAGATTCCGGTCGCGTACGGCGCGCTGGTCGAACCGTTCGCCGTCGGCGTGCACGCCACGCGCCGGTCGGGACTCGAGGCCGGCGACGCCGTGGCGGTGTTCGGGTCGGGACCCATCGGTCTCGCCATCGTCCAGGCGGCGAAGGCGGCGGGCGCGACGGAGATTTTCGTCTCCGAACCCCGGACCACGCGGCGAGAGATCGCCGCCGAAGTCGGCGCGACGACGACGCTCGACCCGACGTCGACGGACGCGGTGAAAGCGATTACCGACGCGACAGACGGCGGCGTCGACGTGGCCTTCGAGGCGGTCGGAATCGAACCGACGTTCACCGCCGCGATAGAGAGCACGAAGCGCGGCGGACAGATCACCGCCGTCGGAATTTCGAACAGTGACGTCGGGTTGACGCCGAACGACCTCGTCGTCGTCGAACGGACCATCAACGGGTCCAACGGCTACCTCAGCGGACCCCTCGCAGACCGCGAGTTTCGAATGGTCACGCGGTTCTTGGCGGACGGCAGGTTCGACCCCGAGCCGATGATAACGGCACGCATCGACCTGGAAGACATCGTCGAAGACGGCTTCGAGGACCTCGTCGACCCCGAGAGCGACCACGTGAAGGTCCTCGTCGAACCGTAGCGCGTCGTTGTCGGCGAGTCGACCCTCTCGGCTGCGATACTGTTTTTACGCCCGTTCGAGATAGAGGAGCATGCCTCAGTACGAGCTACCGAGACTCGGCTTCGGGACCGTCGGTGTCACCGACCCCTCGACGATCGTGACTGCGCTAGAGACGGGATATCGACACGTCGATACGGCCCAGTGGTACGAGAACGAAGACGTCGTCGGACGCGGTCTCGAACGGAGCGAGGTCCCCCGAGAAGACGTGACCATCGCCACGAAAGTCCTCCCGCGGAACCTCGGTGCCGAGGACGTGAAACGAACGGCCGCGGAGAGCCTCGACCGACTCGGTGTCGAGACGGTCGACCTGCTCTACGTCCACTGGCCGACGAACGCCTACGACCCCGAAGAGACGCTCGGCGCGTTCGACGAACTCTACGACGAGGGGAAGATTCGAGGCGTTGGTCTGAGCAACTTCACGCCGGCACTCCTCGACGAGGCACGCGAGCGGCTCACAGCGCCGCTCGTCGCTCACCAAGTCGAGATGCATCCGTTCCTCCCGCAGACCGAACTCCGCGCGTACGCCCGGCGCCACGACCATCACCTCGTGGCGTACTCTCCGCTCGCACAGGGGGAGGTGTTCGGCGACCCCGTCCTGCAAGCCGTCGCCGACGACCACGGCGTCAGTGTCGCACAGGTGACGCTGGCGTGGTTGTTCGAGAAAGAGAACGTCTGTGCGATACCGAAGGCCTCCGGCGACCACATCCGGGACAACTACGGGTCGCTGGCGCTGAAACTCTCCGAGGAGGAGTGTCGACGCATCGACGACATCGAGGAGGAGTTCAGGACGGTCGACCCGAGCGAGGAAGAGAGGGTGGACGGCGTCCCGTGGGCGGAGTAAACGCTCTCTGCTGCCACCAGACAGTCCTCGCTCGGCATCGCCGAACTCGCGACACGCTATTCTCGAACGCCCGTCGAACCGCAGAGAGCGGTAGCGGTGCGCCTCGCTGTCCGTCCCGAGTTACTCGTACGATGGTTCGGTCACGCACACCGCGGCGGAAAGTATATTACGCAGATAGACAGTCATTCACAAGCATGTCTCGACAGCAGTACCCCCGGGGCCTCGCCCACGTCGGCCTCACGGTGCCGGACATCGACGAAGCTATCGACTGGTACACGACCGTCCTCGGATTCTCCCACGTGAGGGGGCCGGAAACCGTCGTCGCCGACGAGGGATACGCCGGTCGCAGGCGGCGAACCTCCTCGGAGACTTCGAGGAGATGCAACTGGCCCACCTCGCGACGGGGAATCAAATCGGCGTCGAACTCTTCGAGTTCGAGTCGACTGCGGGCAACTCGGACGCGGATCCGACGAACCCGGGTCTGTTCCACCTCTGCGTGATAGACCCCGACGTGGAAGCACTCGCCCGACGAATCGACGAACACGGCGGCGACCACTACTCGGAGGTCTGGGAGATATTCGAGGACGACGACACCTACACGCTCACGTACTGCCGTGACCCCTACGGAAATCTCCTCGAAATATACTCGCACAGTCACGAACGGATATACAGTAACTCTGAAGCGTAGTCGCCCGCCGAGTAGTGCGTCCGTTTTTCATCCGCAAACCGTAGAAGGTGCGGCCCGAGGGCGCGTCGAACTCAGCGCCGGAGGGGAAGTCTCCGACGCGGACCGTCCAGCGACGTCACTTCACGACGTCTATCTTGCGACGGTCTATCGACAGAGCCACCGCCGCGACGACGACGACGCCGAGGATTATCTCCTGGACGAACGGGTCGACGGCGGTGAGATTCATCCCGTTCTGTAGCACGGCGATGACGAGCACCCCGAGGATCGTTCGGTGTGGACCACCGACGCCTCCGGTGAGGGCGGTCCCGCCCATGACGATGGCCGCGATGCTGGGCAGTAACATCCCTTCGCCCATGCTCGCAGACCCCGACGAGATTCGAGCCGCCAACAGCGCACCGGCAACGCCACAGAGCAAGCCCGAGAGGACGAACGGATAGATCTTGTACCGGTCGACCTTCGCGCCAGCGAGTTCGACGACACGCTCGTTCTCGCCGAGGGCGAAACAGTAGCGTCCGAACTTCGTCCGCCACGCGAGGAAGACGGTGAACACGTAGAACACCAGCCCCCACAGCACGAGGTTCGGGACGAACGGAATCCACTCCCCGGTGGCGATGTCGCGAACCATGTCGTTGCGGAACGTTATCGAGGACCCGTCGGTGACGATGAGCGAGAGACCGCCCATGATCGAGAGCGTCCCGAGCGTCACCAGGAAGGACGGAACTTTGAGCTTCGTGAAGACGAGGCCGTTGAACGCGCCCGCCATCATCCCGACGACCACCGCGATCGGAAGCGCTAGGACGCCGAAGTCGGGAATGAGCACCGCGGTGACCACGCCCGTCAGCGTGACCAACTGCGCGACGGACAGGTCGATACTCTGCTGTAGGATGGGGAACGTCCCCGCCAACGCGACCAAGAGGAGGAACGCGCTGTTCTTGGCGACGTTGTTGATGAGGTTGCCGTAGGTGAAGAAGTTCTCCGACAGTGCCGTGAAGAGGACTCCCAGAACCAACAGCATCGCGAACGGACCGACGTCGATGATCCAGTCCTGTCTCGTGCGCTTCTCTCGCTGTTCGTCGATCCAGACGGCTATCGGGTTCGTGTTCGTGCCTGAACTCATTGTTAGATCATCTCGGCTATCAGTTCTTCTTCGGTCGGCTTCGCCTCCGGCGACGCGTTCACGACCTTGTCCGACATCTTCCCTTTGCGCATGATTCCGATCCTGTTCGACATTCCGATGACCTCCTGCAGTTCGTCTCCGATGAACACGATAGAGACTCCCTTCTCGGTGAGTTCACGGCAGAGGCGGTACACCTCCTCTTTTGCGCCGACGTCGATTCCGCGGGTCACGTTGTCGACCACCAGCACCGGCGAGTCGCGCGCCAACCACCGCGCGAGGACGACCTTCTGCTGATTGCCGCCACTCAGCCCGTGAACGAGTGCGTCCGCACCCGGCGTCTTGATGTTCAGTTCTTCGATGGCGTCGGCCGTCACCTCGGTCTCGAGGTCGAGGTCGAGTAACGGGAGTCGTCCGTTCATACCCTGAATCAGCGCGAGCGACGTGTTCCTGAGGACCGACTGGTAGAGGAGCAGCCCCTCCGATTTCCGGTCTTTCGGAACGTAGCCGACGCCCGCGTCGACCATCGACTCGACGGAGTTCGCGCTGCACTCCTGACCCGCCACGGTAATCGTGCCTTCGGTCGGGGAGAGGTCCCCGGCGAGGATTCGGCCGAGCCTCTCCTTTCCGGACCCTTCGACGCCGACGATGCCGAATATCTCGCCTTCGCGCAGGGAGAACGAGACGGGGCCGATCTGGTCTTGATACTGGACCCCGTCGACGGACAAGACGGTCTCGCCGAGCGAATCCTCCGACCGCTGGTCGGGAATCTTGTAGTACTCCGCCGATGACTCTCGTCCGACCATGCTCTGTTGGAGTTCGTCCGGTGTCGTCTCTGACGCAACTCGCTCGTCGACGAGTTCCCCGTCTTTGAGGACGTAGATGCGGTCCGAGATGCTGAGAACCTCGTCGAGTTCGTGCGAGACGAAGACGAACGTCGCCTGGTCCCGCAGTTCGTCGATTCGCTCGAAGAGGATCTCACGACCGGCCTCCTCGAGACCGGCCGTCGGTTCGTCGAGGAGGATGACCGGGTGGTCGGACTTGCTCGACCGGTGAAACGCCTTCGCAATCTCGAGCATCTGGCGTTCGTTGAAGCTGTAATCTTTGACGAAGGCGTCCACGTCGAGGTCGATACCGAGTCTGTCGATCACGTCTTCGGCGGCCTCGCTCATCGCCGTCCGGTCGAGGACACCGAGTGTCGACCGCTCGTCCCCGAGGAAGAGGTTCTCGTACCCCCGGAGGTTGGGAATCACGTCCTGCTCTTGGTGCACTAACGAGACGCCGTGTTCTGCGGCGTCGCTCGGCCCCGAGAGTTCCACCGGACGTCCGTCGATTGATATCTCACCGCGGTCTGGGTCCAAGACGCCCGTCAGGATGTTGAGCAGGGTGCTCTTTCCCGCGCCGTTCTCCCCGACCAAGCCGACGACCTCTCCACGGTCGATGCGTAGCGAGACACCGTCGAGTGCCGTCACGTGTCGAAACGACTTCGAGACGTCGTCTACGAGGAGGCTCGTCTCTCTGTGCTCTGTGGCGTCGGACTGACCCGTTTTTTCGGTGCGTTGTGGCATTTTCTGTGACATGTGTGAACGTCGAGCTCTCGTCTCAAGACTGAGTGAGCGGGTTGTTCTGGAAGTGGTCCGCGTACATCTGCTCGACTTCGTCGAGGGCCGCGGTGTCGGAGTACGCGTCCGGAATCTCGTATCCGCTCGGTTTGTTTTTGTCCTTCCACTCCAAGAGACCGGGTTCGACCATGTCCTCTTTTCGGATGGGCACGAGCGAGTTCTGCGGGTCCCAGTTGTCCTCGCCCGCCTCGGTGACCGACATCTTCTCCCAGTCGTACGGCGTCGAATCGCCCTCGAAGATGAGTTCGTTGAAGTTTCCGGCGTCGAGGACCGGGAGCGTCTCGATCATGTCGAAGTCGCTCGTCTCCTCCACGCAGAGCGGACTCCCGTGGAGCATCATTCGCTCGCCGTCCTTGGGACGCCAGCCGTTGGCGAAGTCGTGCGCTTTGACGAGGCACCAGCCACCTTGCCACGGACCGAGCGACGAGACTGTCGCCGTGAACCGACCCTCTTCGACCAGGCCGAGCGCCTCCGGAATCCCGTCTATACCCACCACTTCGATGTCTAAGTCGTTCTCCTCGGCGATGGTCAACGCGCCGAGTCCCACGGCGTCGTTCTGTCCGAACACGCCGTCGATATCGTCGCCGAACTGGGAGACGAAGTCGGACATCACCTTGCGCGATTCGGACTTCACCCATCGGCCCTGCTGCGGCGGGGCGAGGAGTTCGATGTCGGGGTACTCCTCCATCGCCTTGTCGAGCCCGATGTTTCGGCCGGTGTTCGCCGCGTTTCCGCGCACACCTTCGATGTGAACGATGTTCCCAGATCCGCCCATCGCCTCGAAGAGCGCTTTCGCCGCCGTGTACCCGTTGTTGATGGCGTTGGGCATGAAGAACTGGACGAACTCGTCGCCCGCGTCCTGCGGCGTGTACCACTTGTCTATCGTCCACAGCATGACGAGGGGGACACCGGCGTCGACACACGCCTCCGCGAGTGGGGGAACGCCCGAGTTGGTGAAGGCCTGTCCCATCACGAGGTCGGTCTGGTTCGCGATGGCGGTGTCCACCTGTTGGATCTGTTTACTGAGCTTCCCTTCGTTCAGTTGGACGTTCGTATCGTAACCGAGTGCTTCGGCGGCCTCTTCGTACCCCTTGACCCAGGACCCCCAGTACGCGTTCGAGAGTCGAGTTATCGTGGCCATCGAGGTTCCGCCGTCCGAGCTACCGCTCCCGCCCGAACCGGTCTCGTCCGAACTGCCGTTCTCTTGGCCGCCGGAGCCCGATCCTCCAGCACCAGTACAACCGGCCAACCCACCGAGGGTCGCTGCCGTACCTGTTGCTGCGGTCGTTTTCAGAAATTTCCGTCTAGACTGATTGTTGCTATCCCGAGCCATATCGCTTCACTTCGTCAATTTCTACCAAGGTATAAATAGATTTGGGTATTCGTCATGGTCTTTTGTATAGTATGGCGTGTATTCGCGACTCGTCGACCCTGAACGTCCGCCGAGAGTCGGAGACGCGGACACGAGCGGTGAGCGATTTCGACTCGTTCCTGTTCAGTACATCACTTTGCCCGCAGAGACGTTGAGGTCTTGGCCAGTGATTCGCTTCGACTCTTCGGAGCAGAGGTACGCGACTGCGTCTGCGATGTCTTCGCGCTGAACGAGTTCGTTCCGCGGACTCTGGCACTCCACTTCGGAGCGGACTTGGTCGTACGTTCGTCCGGTCGCTTCCGCCTGTTTCTCGAACACCCGGTCGATTCGAGGCCCGTCTACCGACCCCGGACAGACGGCGTTCACGTTGATGTCGTGGGTTCCCAATTCGAGTGCGAGTGTTCGAGTGAGGCCGATGAGGCCCATCTTCGCCGCCGCGTACGGCGTCCGGTTCAACAGCGGTTTCTTTCCGGTTACGGAGGCGATGTTGACGATTCGTCCGTACGATTGTTCCTTCATCGTGGGGATGACTTCGCGACAGAGCAAGAACGGTCCACGTAAGTTGACGTTCATCGTCGCATCCCACTCAGACGGTTCGACGTCTTCGCAGGGGTTCGTCGGCCCGGCGATGCCGGCGTTGTTGACGAGTATCTCGATCGAGCCGAACTCGTCGAGAACCGTTTCGACGAGGTCCGATACGTCTTCTTCGTTGCTCACGTCGGTTTCGACGCTGAGCGCGCGTTGGCCTCGTGCCTCTACGAGTTGCTCGGTCTCACCCGTCACTCCTTCGTCGATGTCGGCGACGACGACGTCTACGCCCTCCGACGCGAGTTTCTCACAGATGGCTTGGCCGATACCGCGACCCCCCGCCGGTCACGATTGCTGTGCTATCTACGACCATGGACTGAATCACATACTCTCCGTGATAAAACTACTGCTACTCGAACCATCATTCGTGATGGATGTGCGCAGTCTCACGTGAGAACGTCGAGGGAAGAAGACAGTTCGAGACAGCGAAACGATACCCGACGCGAGAGTCGGAAGGACTCGCTCGCCGCCGCGACCTACATTTACAAAAATTATAAATACGTGATGGCGGCATTCTCAGACGAATGCCCTACGAAGGATACAGCGACTACTTCGAGAAGAAGCTGATAATCAGCGTCGCGACGACCGGCGGACACCACGGGAAGGAGGCGAATCCGAATCTCCCGGAGCAACCCGAAGAGATAGCGCGGGACCTCAAAGCGTGCGAGGAGGCCGGGGCGTCTATCGCGCACATCCACGCTCGCGACGACGACGGTAACGGGACGAAAGACGTCGCTCGGTTTCAGGCCATCCGCGACGCAATCGACGAGTACTGCGACGACATCATCGTGAACTTCACGACCGGCGGCGGGGGTATCTGGTCGCGCGAGGAGCGAATCGCGCCGATTCTGGAGACGGAACCGCGCCCGGACATGGCGACGGTCGACCTGGGCCCCATCAACTTCGGGCAGACGCGGACCGCGGTGAACACGCGAGAACAGAACGAGGAGTACGCACGGGCGATGCTCGACGCCGACGTGAAGCCGGAACTCGAACTCTTCAATCCGGGTCACATCCCGGAGATGGAACACCTCGTGGAGAACGACCTCCTCGAACCGCCGTACTGGTGCACGACCATCTTCGGGATGCAGAACGGAACGCCCGCACATCCGAGAAACGTGATCAACTTCGCCGACAATCTCCCCGAAGAAAGCGAGTGGCAGGTGCTCGCACTCGGACGACACCAACTTCCACTCACGACGTCGTCTATCGCCCTCGGGGGACACGTCCGCGTTGGCATGGAAGACAACATCTACTACCGGAAGGGAGAACTCGCAGAGAGCAACGCCCAGTTGGTGCGCCGGACGGCGCGTATCGCCGACGAGATGGAACGACCAGTCGCGACGCCCTCCGAGACGCGAGAGATACTCGGCCTCTAGTTCGCGTCCGTTGCTCGCAGACCACTCTCGTGGCTGCCATCGGGCGACTCGGAACGAATCCTGTGATTCGTCATCGCCGAATCGTACACGAACGTCCCTTAACGTCGAGCGACAGAACAGGCGGTTTCGAACGGGAATCGCTCACCGGTGTACGTTCAGCAGGTGTTCTCGGAGCTTCTTCTGACGCTTTCGGGCGTATCCGCGGATGCTCGCCGAGAGATTTGGAAGCGGGGGCTCCGCGATGTGAAGTATCGACGTCCACTCAGTCGTCGATAGCGAGAATACCCCTACGTATCCACACTTTCTAACGGTGATGCTGGAACGAAGTAGCGAAGATTCTCGGGAGAATCGACCGAAGTCATCAGTTCGCGAGGGACGGATATTATATACTTCCCGGCTCGGATTTCGGCCTCGCTTCCGAACCCACGAGAGAAATTGTCACACAATCCACGATTATCTTACGTCGTGGTCCGTCGGAAGAATCGACGATTCGGCGAGAGTGAATTTTATATACACACTCGTGGTACCAAGTGCCATGAGCACAGACGGGAGCCGAACGCTGAAGTCGACGAAGACGACCTTGGAGATAATCGACCACCTCCGCGAAGTGGACGGAGCGCGGGTCACGGAACTGGCCGACGACCTGGGGAAAGCAGCGAGCACGGTTCACGGTCACTTGTCTACACTCGTCGAAGAGGAGTACGTCGTCAAGGAGGGAGACGTCTACTCACTTGGCCTCCGCTTCTTGGATCTCGGTGACTACGTGCGCAACCGCAAAGAGTCGTACCGAATCGCGGAGTCGTACACCGAGCAACTCGCCGCCGAAACCGAGTGCCGCGCCGTGTTTGTGGTCGAAGAGAACGGCCGCGGTGTCTACCTCCATACCTTCTCGGGAAAGCACGCGGTGTGGCACTACTCGACGGTCGGGAAGCGGTTCTACCTCCACCAGACGGCTGCCGGCAAAGCCCTGTTGTCCCGTCTCTCTCCGCCCGAAGTCGAGGAGATAGTGGATCGATGGGGACTTCCGGCGCGGACCGAGAACACCATTACCGACCCGGAAGAACTGTACGAGGAGTTAGACGTGATCAGAGACCGAGGCTACTCCTTCAACCGCGAAGAGCAACTGCAAGGCGTGAAGGCAGTCGGAGTTCCCGTCACCGGCCCGGACGGCCGTGTCATCGGGGCATTCAGCGTCGCCAGCCCGGCGAACCGGATGAGCGACGAGTGGTTCGAAGAGAAACTCCCGAGCATCGCGCTGGGGGTAACGAACGAGTTCGAACTCGAGTACTCGCTCTCGTGACGAGATAGTAGTATTACAGTTCTAAAAGCGTAAAGAATTAATGATATAGGTCTGACGATGACGCTCGTTGCCCCACTAAGCGGCATAGGCCACCGATGAACCAGCACTGCGTGATAGTAACCGGGAAAAACGGCGTCTCGTCCGAAACACGGAATCGGAGAGATGCCTCGAAACCCCGAACGAGCGGGTGTCGCTCGTGCTGAGACGCAGACTGCTACAGGAACGGAGAGGGCCGGACGAGTACGTAACACCCGTCGAACACTCCGGTATCCAGCTACCGTATCCCATACCGAAGAGCAAGTAAACACCTCGTAGCGTTGTCCTGCACTCGCTCTACCGTCACAAATTTAGAGTTGTAACGCCACGTGTGTTGGCACATACATGATAAACGATGATAATAACAACACAGTTGAAGAAAGCAATCGAAAACGTACGACCCGAGACTGGTTACGAAATCACACTCGGGTCGTCCTCCCCCGATGACGGCCTAATGGGTTTCTCGATGGTCCGTCGAGTAGGTGTGGCGAGACTGACGTGTCCACGACTGTCCGTCGAGAGAGCACTTTCGAGGCGGGGGTGTCATCGGGGAATTTTCTCGTGCCTGGTCGAGAACGAACGCGAGTCGTCGGAACGAGGGCCTCATCGTGTGATTACGGACCCCGGTCGTTCTTCGTCGTGTTCGCGGAGTGCCTGTACGATACCGGGTGACTCGCTGGTTTCCTGTTGAAAGCCGCTGTCGGTGATCAGATAGCTACGCGCCGATACCGACTCCACGAGAATCTGTCGAATTAGTCTCTTCGGCACGTTTACCAGCAAACTGAGACTGGATAAGGCCATAATATCTCCATTCGCGGAAATAACACTGTTACTATTGGCTACTGCGCACTATATGCGGATATACTACGCTATACGGGTTGCAAAGAGAACCAGCTACCAACTGTCGATTATCAGTGACTCTGGACGAACCACGTCACGAGTGCGTCAGCGTCGACAGATGCGTGACACCGACGAAGAAATCAGCCGTAATATGCGGGGTGGAGTGAAGCCCGTTCCACGGTTCTCACGACTCATTGATACGGCACTACCCCCTCGGAGACAGCGTTGGTGAATCGGACACCACACTCTCTTGCTCGGCAACTCTGGTTCGGTTTTTATACCCCGTCGCCGCCCGATCGGTATCGTGCAGGTCCCTCCAATCCCGACCGATTGTAGATACGCTCGAGATGGAGGCGTCGACGGTGCCTCCGGACCGACATCACTCCATAGCCAGTTACACCCATGAAACTCGACATCGAAGGCGTCGAGAAACGCTACGGCGACGCACGGGCCCTCAGCGACGTGACGCTTCGATTCACTGACGGCGTCGTCGGCTTACTCGGCCCGAACGGTGCGGGGAAGTCCACGCTGTTGCGCATCGTGACTGCGCTTACCGAACCGACCGATGGCACCGTTCGCTGGAACGGTACCGACATCGTCGAGACGCCGCGTGCGATCCGTGAGGCTGTCGGATATCTCCCCCAAAAATTCGGCGTCTATCCGAACCTCACCGCCGAGGAGTTCCTCTCGTACCTCGCGGGCATCCGCGGCGTCCGAAACCCGGACGATCGAATCGAGGACCTCCTCGACCTTGTCAACCTCTCATCCGACCGCAACCGACGGCTCGGGACGTTCTCCGGAGGGATGCGACAGCGAGTCGGTATCGCGCAGGCCCTTCTGTCCGACCCGTCACTACTCGTCGTCGACGAACCGACCGTGGGTCTGGATCCCGAAGAACGAATCCGCTTCCGGAACATCCTCGCCGAACTGGGAGAGGAGCGAATCGTCGTCCTCTCGACGCATATCGTGCCGGACGTAGAGGCCACCGCAAGCGACATCGCCGTTCTCGACGGCGGACGCGTCGTCGCGCACGAACCGCCGAGTGACCTGATCGACCGGAGCCACGGTGCCGTCTGGGAACGAGTCGTTTCGGACGCGGTACTCGACGACGTACGGGCGGCGCACACCGTCTGCAGGACGACCCGATGCCGCGACGGCGTCCGCGTCCGCATCGTCAGCGATGACCGGCCAGCCGACGCCGACCCCGTCGAACCGACCCTCGAAGACGCCTACCTCCACCTCCTCGACGGGAGGCCCCGGCAATGACTCGGGTCGGGGTGATATACAGCGTGGCGCTCGCGGACTTCAGAGCGCGTTCCAGAACGTCGAAACTCCTCGTCGTCCCGGTTCTGATCGCCTATCTGGCAAAGGTACTGACCGTCGACTCGATGCTCGTCTTCGCCGGAGAGTACACGGGCGCGCCGACGGCGGCGTGGTACGGCGGGATGGTCGCGTGCGCCGGAACGACAGTCCTCCTCGTGTTCGGCGGTGTTCTCGTCGACGGAAGCATCGAACGCGACCGGACGACCGGCGTCGACCACCTCGTCGCGACGGCACCGATCCCGACGTGGCAGTACATCGTCGGCAAGTGGCTGAGCAACGTCGCCGTTCTCACTGTCGCCACCGGCGTCCTTGCGGCGGCGACCGCCGCGTCTTTCCTCGTCGAGGGCACCGGGGCGTTCGATCTCGTCGCGTTAGCGTCGCCGTTCGTCCTCCTGACGCTCCCGGCGGTGACCGTCGTCGCCGCAGCAGCAGTCTGCTTCGAGACGGTTCGACCCCTCCGTGGGTCGGTCGGGACGGCCGTGTACTTCGCCCTTGCACTGGCCGCCATCGCAGTGAGCGTCGCACCCGACCCGCTGGTCGATATAGCGGGTATCGCACTGCTCCGTGACAGTGTGGCGACGTCTATCGCCGCGCAGTTCCCCTCGTTCGGGGGCGACATCCGCATGCTCGCGTATCAGCCGACACAGTCGGGACTCCAGTCGTTCCGGTGGGACGGCCTCGAGTGGTCGCTCGACCGACTCGCAGGGCGGGCGCGCGTCCTCGCCGTCGCCGTCGGGTTTCTCGGCGCCGCGACCGTCACCTTCGACCGGTTCGACGACGGGGGCCGTCGGTTCGCGTTCGGCAACCGGTTCGGAGACGGAGACACGGGTGCGACGGACGACACAGAATCGAAACGGCGCGAGCCATTGGTCTCGGTCGAGACCCTCACGCCGGTCGAGAGCGGCGGGTTCGCCATCGGCCGGGTACTGGCGGCCGAGTTTCGCATGGCCCTGCGCGGACGACGGTGGTGGTGGTACCTCGCGTTCGTCGGCGGGGTCGCGGCGACGGCCGTCGCACCGCTCGACGCGCTGCGCGCGTTCGTGTTGCCGATTGTGTTGCTACTTCCGCTGCCCGTCTGGTCGCGCCTCGGCGCCCGCGAACGACTCTCTCGAACGACGGAACTCGTGTTCGTCGACGTCGACGTGACGCGACTGTTGGCGTGTACGTACGTCGTCGCGGTCGGTCTCGGTGCCGTACTGGTACTCCCCGCACTCGTTCGCTTCGCGGCGGTCGGTAGCTGGGATTCGTTCGTGGGGGGCGTCGCCGCGGTGGCGTTCCTCCCGAGCCTCGCCCTCGCGCTCGGCGTCTGGACCGGCCGTCCGCGCCTCTTCGAACTGCTGTATCTGGTCGCGTGGTATCTCGGCCCCGTGAACGGCGTCGTCCCGCTCGATTACACCGCGACGATGCCGGCGACTACGGCGGCGGGAGTTCCGGCCGTGTATCTGCTCTCGACCGCCGTCGCGTTCGGCGTCGCAGTCGCCGGACGCCGTCGCGAGGCGACGATCGAGTGAGAACGCGCCCGTGGGGAGGAACGTCAGTCGGACTCTCTCCGGTGTTGTCCGAATACTCACGGGTCAGTTCCTGCCTCGGAACAGCGCGATAGAGGACGGAATCAGTAGTGTTTACAGTCGTCGTGGAGGTGCTGTTCGACTGTCTTTTTCTCGAACTCGAACAGCGTCGAGATCGCTTCCACCGTGTATCCGAGTTCGTCTGCACGATTCATTTCAGTACACTCGTCAGCATCTACGGGCTCGGGACCGTCGTCGAGTTCCGCTTTCGTATACATACCTGTTCATCAGTTCCTGCGGGAATGGAGCCTGTGGATAGATACATAGCCATTCCCGATTTCCGTTACTATGCACTAACATCATCGTGCTTGCCCGATATTCGTCTACTAGGTACATACTGAGAAAGCGGAAGTTACGGGATGGTGGTATCTGAGCAAATCAGCCTGCACCACACACGGTTCTTGTCTCAGTGACGTTGTCAGTCTGATGGTGATTTTGGAATACTGGTCTGCGTAGTCCCGCCAGTTCGTGAGCGAGTCTTCGCGCGCTTCCTAAAGGAGATGATTCGCGGAGTGGGCATGCTCACTCGGTCCTGAAGGGCATCATCACTCGAACGGTGTTCATCTCGGTGCGCTCGCGCTGAACCGGCGGTCAGTAACGCCTGCAACTAGAGAGGCCTGTGAGGGAGAGTGCGACGCGAAGGGGACGTTTCGAACGACGACGTCCCCCGACCGGTGCGAGGACGACAGCGAGCGCTCGGTCACCAGCCTCGAGTCGCCGTGACTGCGCCTGTTCGTCCCAACGGACGAACACCCGATGGTCACTCATTTCCACGGGTTCGGCACGAGGTCGGCCTGTACCTCCGCACCCACCTCGATACGGCAGTCCGAGCGCGGTTCGGCCACACAGAGCAGGACGTAACCGGCCTGTCGGTGTCGGGGTTTCAACCCCCGCGGGCGTTCGACGTGGACGAGGTCACCCTCCAGCAGGCGTCCGGTGCAGGTGGCGCACGCACCGTACAGACAGCCGTAGGGGACGCCGAGGCCTGCACGCTCGGTAGCGTCGGTGACCACCTCGGCTTCCCGGACCTCGATGGTCGCCTCCCGGCCGTCGCGCCACTCCAGAGTGACTGCGTGGGGCATCGGCGGCTACTGCCAGACGTCGCTGGTACAGTCGCCGCCGGGCCAGCGAATCTCGTGGGCGCGGGCCGGGCCGCCGGGGGCGTCTCCGAAGTCGACGACGAACTCCTCGTCGAGTTCCATCCGCCCCTCCTCGGGATACACGTCCGCTTTCATCATCAGCGACCCCCGTTCCCCGATTTCGGGGTAGAACTGGTTGTCCCACGAGGAGAACAGGGAGGTGGTCCAGTAGAGCCGTCGGCCGTCCCGGGAGAGCTGGAGCATCTGGGGCGCACCGCGGACGTCGTGGCCGCCGACGGACTGGCGCTCGGCGAAGTTGCCTCCGACCCAGCACTGGTCGACCAACCGCGGGCTCCCCGTGTCGCTGATGTCGTACATCCGCACGTCGCCGTGGAGCCAGTTCGAGAAGAACATGTACTGGTCGTCGAGCGACAGGAGGATGTCCGTCACCAGTCCCGGCACGGGCATGTCCCAGTCGGGATGTTCGCGGTCCTCGACGTCGATGACTTTTTCCCACTCCCAGCGGCCGTCTTCCGCCTCCCAGAACCGGAGGATGTTCGAAGAGAGCGCGGCACCGACGTAGCCTTCGGTCTCCTCGGGGTTGTGGGGCATCCGAATCTCGAGTGGAATGAGCCCCTCCTCGCCGAACGTCAGCGTCTGCTGGTGTTCTTTCGTCTCCCAGTCCCAGACGTGGATGCTGTCGCCGTACTTACCGTCTTCGACGTCGTCCAAGTCGAATCCCGGATAGTAGGTTTCCGGCGCCGCCCACTCCGTCGACAGCATCACGCCGTGGCGGGGCTGATACCAGTAGTCGTAGTTCATCTCCATGTCACCGCGGTCGATCTCCCAGTGGCCGTCGATGGAGAAGTCGTCCTGGTCGAGTTGGAGGAAGCCGCCCGGGAGTTCGCCGTCGGCGTTCCCGAGCATACTGATGACGATTTTTCCCTCGGGAACGCAGTGGACCGTGTGCGGCGCCGAGAGGTCGTGCTCGAACACCTCCTCGGGTTCGATGACCTTCTCGATTGCCGGGCTGCGCGGGTCGGAAGCGTCGACGATGTGGATGCGCGAGGAACGCTGGCCTGGGACGATAAGATGGTCCCGGACCAGCCCCTCGGCGTGGCAGGAAGAGGAGCAGGTATTCCAGCCGAAGTGGTGGAGTTCGTCGCCCTTGTTCGGCATCTCGACCGTGTCGATCAGTTCGCCGTACGTCTCGGAGTCCGGGTCGACATCGACGACGCCGACGAAGTCGGGTTCGTCCACGTCCATGCCGACCCGGAGCCCCATGACGAAGGCGGTCTCCTCGTGTTCCGACTCGGTGCGCATCGCCGCTGGCGTCGGATACCCCGGCCCCTCTACTCCGTGATGTTCGTGCCCATGTGTGTCGGTCGACTGATTGGGTTCGTCGGCGCTCATGGTGTGTGTCAACATGGTCAAGTCCAGAATTAATAATGATTATGTTTCCAAAAGAGAATATGCGCCGAGCGGGAATTCTTTCGCGCTCGCCGGCGGAGTTCGATGGTGTGTCGTCGAGTCCCCGTGACGAACCGGAGGATGCGTGATGCGCGAATTCACGTTCGGCATCGACTTACGACACGTCTACGTAGCTAAGCGCGTTCGACAGAGACATTCGCCCCCTGTATTCAGCACGACTGAGGAAATACATCACCGACTGGGGGTTTCAACATGGCGTCACAGGGCTATGACTGGGACGTGTGACCGCCGTGTTTCCGGTACCAGACACGCTCGCCGACGGGTGACTCCCCCTCGTCGATATCCAGCCGACTCACGAACAGGTCGCGAACGGCGAGCGTGACGACGAGGTCTATCGTTTCGCCCTCCTCAGGAGTGACCGTGACGACACAGTGGCCGTCCCGCTCTGCGACCGACGCGATAGTCCCGACCGACCACCGATCACGGCGGTGAGTGGGCTCCCGTGCGTGAATGCGGTCGTGATTCATGCTGGGGGAGTCAGACGCACCCGGGGCAGTCCCATCGCCGGCCGCGACGGGCTGTCGGTCGCGTTCCGCCAGTGGCTCCTCGATGTCGAGTAGCGTTGCGCTCTCCGACCAGAGCCGCCGGGAAGCCTCGCCGTCCCGGGCGGCCTCGGAGGGGGTCCGCGGCCGCTGGTTCGTGAAGTACCGCCCGGACACCTCCGCAGCGCGTGGCGAGACGGCGACGAACAAGATCTCTGCGGCCCCGTCGGCGACAGACGTCACTCCAGGGACCGCTTCGAGTCGCTGGAACAGGCCTGGGAGCGGGCCAGGGAGGAACCGACTGAACCCACTCCCCGGAATCGCGCCCGGGTGGATGCTGTTGGAGGTAACCTCGCGACCGGTTGCGTCGAGTCGTCTGGCGAGTTCCGTGGCGAAGAGGACGTTCGCGAGTTTCGAGTGGCTGTATGCGTTGAATCCGGTGTATCGATCGGCGCCCCGCACCCGGTCCAGATCCAGCGAGGCCCCCTTGTGAGCGTCGGAGGCGGTCGTGACTATCCGAGCGCCCTCGCGGAGGTGGCCGAGCAACTCGGTCGTCAGCAGGTATGGCGACAGGTGGTTGACGTGGAAGGTGTACTCGACGCCAGCGTCGGTCAGCCCCCCGTTCCGGAACAGCCCGCCAGCATTGTTGACGAGGAGGTCGAGCCCCTCGGTCTCTTCGCGCACAGCGACCGCGAGAGCTCGGACCGCATCGAGATCCGCGAAGTCCGCTTGGACGAACGTCGCGTCGCCACCAGTCCGGGAAAGTTCCTCGACCACCTCCGCGCCGGCTCGTGGGTCCCGGCCGTGGACGACGACGTCCGCGCCGAGTCGGCCGAGCGCCAGCGCGGCGGCGCGGCCGATTCCGCTCGTCGATCCCGTGACGAGAGCCTGTAGTCCGGTACAGTCGACGTCGGACACACCCGCGAGGGTTTCTGGGAGTTCACTCATTATGCGTTACAGGAGGTCGACAGACAAAACACCCCAAGCCCGACCCGAAGCACTGCGGGTCGCCAGCGGTTCCGCACTTTCAGTTCTGGAAGTCTTGTAACATCCGTTTCATCTGCTCCAGATTGAGGGAGACGGCGAGACCGAGTATCGTCGCCGGCCACAGCCCGACGAACTGCCCTCGCTGTGTTTCACCACGGACGTAGTAGTAGTACAGAGCGAGCGCAACGGAGCCCGTTGCTGCCATCGTCCCGGAGCCGAGGCCGCTCTCGTCCGGTTCTCGTGCGACTCCTGTCGTTTCGTCAGTCGATTCACCTATAGGTCAGCTAGCACCCGGAAGTTGATTATCGGTTGATATATCCACGACTGCACGATCTTTGATTAGGTGGGTGACTCTTCCTGACGATGGTCGAGAGAGACACCTGCTCGGCACTTCGAAGCCGTACCCGTGCGAGAACAAACGCGTAAGGCCACAACACCACAGCGGGTTGTTCCGCCACTGTTCTCCCCTCGCCGACGTGGACAGAGTTGCTCTCGACGAGGATGAACGCGAAGGGCGACGTCGACCAAACCGTGCGAACTGCGCCCGTCCCCGTGATTACTGTCGCCCGTGAGACCGAACACGTTCACTGCGGCCGAGTGCATATCCGATCGAGCGACCCGCCGCTTTAATCACCCCGCGTCCGTAGTTGTACCATGATCTCACGGATTCTCGTTCCGATGGACGGCTCGGAGATGGCCCAGCGAGCGCTCGAGTACGCCCTCGAGAACCATTCCGACGCGGAGATCACCGTCTTGCAGGTCGTGGGCGAACCGTCGCCGTGGGGGGGGAACAGCCACGTCACTCGCTCTCGAGGAGGACCTTGAAGAGGCCGCCGAGGAACGCGCGAAGGAAGTATTCGACGGCGCCCGGGAGTTGGCCGCCGAGTACGACGTCGAGATCACGACCGAGGTTCAACTGGGCCAACCGGCTCGGGCGATTTTGAACAGAGCCGACGATTTCGATGCGGTCGTCATCGGGAGCCACGGCGGCTCGTTGGTCGATCGACTGGTCGTCGGGAACGTCGCCCAGAAAGTGTTCCGCAACTCGCCCGTCTCTGTAATCGTCGCTCGGTAAGTGGTTTTCACTAAGATCGGCGGAAAGACGGGGTCAGACAGAGGTAACGGTTTAGACTGGTTGGTGAACAGCACCACGAGTCGACGGATATACGACCCAAAACTAGCCTATCCTCCGAGCTGCGGAACTTCCAAGAGCGACATTTTGTATAGCTATATACAGTATATGATGTGGTATTTCCCGTCTGAAACCCCGAATACTGGCGTTTCAGGAGTTCTCTGTATTGAATCGAGTCGAGGCGCTTGCACTTTGCTTTAGATTAGTAAAGCCAAGTGGATTGTACGGGGTCGACGCCGTCCATCCGTCTGTAGCCACGACAGCGGCGAATCTCCGTGCTTCGAGAGGGAGAGAAGGCCGGGCCACCGCAATCGGGGGTGGTCGCACCCTACCGTGAACGACGAACGTCTCGAGTTTCGGTACGCGTCCGATAATATCTTATATTCTTATACTGAAATTTATGCCGTGTAGTCGTCATGTCAACGTAGTCGATGTCCCTACAGCAGACCAGACGCGCGTTACTCAAGACGATCGGTGGCACGGCGACTGCGGCCGGGTTGATGGGCACCGCTAGCGGACGACGACAGCAGTCGGGAAGCCGGAATCGTCGTCGCGGGGCGCGCTACGCGGCCTTCAACGTGATCGAACTGGAGACGGAGCAGGTCCAACAGCAGGGCGACGAGCAGGCGGAAGCGGCCGCCCGAGTCGTCCAAGAGGTCCAGCCGGATATCCTCGTCGTCAACGAACTCACGAACAACCTCCAGGAAGGCGAACACACCGACACGGCGAACATCGACGCGTTCGTCGAGAACTACCTCAGCGTCCCGCAACGGGACGGTCTCGACGGTATCCACTACGAGCATACCCTCCAGCCGACCAGCAACACGGGCGTCCTTCCCGAGGAGGACTACGACTTCAACAAAGACGGAGACGCCGGCGCACTACCCGGTGACGCGTTCGGGTTCGGGGAGTTTCCGGGACACTACGCGTTCGCAATCGCGAGCAAGTATCCCATCGCCGAGTCGGAGATCCGGTCCTTTCAGACGTTCAAGTGGGCAGACATGCCCGACAACCGCATTCCGGTCGCGGGCGAGGAGGGCGTCGTCACCGACCCCGCGGACGACGAGACGGCAATCTACCTCACGGAAGCGGAACTCGACGTCTATCGGCTCTCCTCGAAGACGCACGTCGACGTCCCGTTCCGGGTGAAGGGAGGAACGGTTCACGGCCTGTTCGCGCACCCGACGCCGCCGGGCTTCGACGGCGTGAACAACTTCAACGGGAAGTGGAACCACGACGAGGTCCGGTTCTTCGCTGACTACGTCGCCGGCGAGGAGTACATCTACGACGACGACGGCAACCACGGGGGTCTCGACGACGACGCCTCGTTCGTCCTGATGGGCGATATGAATGCCGGGCCGGGTCGAAATCGGGACGAGCGTCCACTCCAGCCCGCTCAGAAGTTCTTCGTCGACAACGACGACTTCAACACCGACCGTCTCCCGACGAGTCCGGGCGGGTTCCACCGCGATCTCCCCACCGCGACGCGTTTCGGCGGCGACGTGGAGGGCGTCGTCGAACTGATCGACTACGTCCTCCCTTCACCGGACCTCTCGCTGCGGGACTCGGGAGTCGTCTGGCCGAGCGAGGCAACCACGGAGAACGGCCTCTTGGAGGCCGTCGAAACCGCCTCGGACCACCGACTCGTCTGGGCCGACGTCGCGACGAACCCCGGCGACTGAAACGGACGACGAGACCGGTCGGAGCGCCGTTCGCTTACAGGCCCGCGTACGGTCCGCCCTTCGCCTCGGTCAAGCGGTCGACCTGGTCGTCCGAGAGGTCAACCGTCGCCGCCGCGAGGTTCTCTTCGAGTTGGTCGATGGTGCGCGCGCGACGATGGGTGCCGTGACGCCCTCGCGGTGCATCAACCACGCGAGGGCGGTCTGTGCGGCCGACGCACCCACTTCGTCGGCGACGGCGTCGAGTTCGTCGTGCACGTCGAAGTTCTCCGCCGTGAGGTAGGCGTCCTCGAACCGACTGGACTCCGCGGCGCGCGACTCGCCGGTGAGTCCCTCTTCGCGCGAGTACTTACCGGTGAGAAAGCCCTGACCGAGCGGACTCCACGGACAGACCGCCATGCCGTACGACCGCGTCATCTCGAGGTAGTCGCCCTCTACCTCGCGGTCGACGAGGTTGTAGCGCGGTTGGGAGACGGTGAACGGTTCCCACCCGTTCTCGCGGGCGATCTCGTTCGCCCGCGCCACCTTCCACGCGTTCGGCCGGTGCGTCGAGGCGCCGAGGTAGTGGACCTTCCCGTCTTCGACGAGTCCGTTCAGCGTCTTCATCATCTCCCGTGTGGGCGTCTGGTCGTCCCAGCGGTGGATGTAGAGCACGTCGACGTAGTCGGTGTCGAGGCGGTCGAGCAGCGCGTCGATGCGGTGGCGGACGTTCTTGCGGTTCGTGCCGCGACTGTTCGGGTCGCCGTCGCGAATCTGCCAGTAGATCTTCGAGGCGATGGTGTACCGTTCACGGTCGCGGTCCGCCAGCCAGTCACCGATCCACCGCTCGCTCGCGCCGCCGCCGTACACGTCGGCGGTGTCGATGTAGCGTCCGCCCGCCGCGTCGTACGCGTCCAACAGTTCGTGCGCGCGCTCTTCGTCTATCTCGACGTTCCCTTCTTCGGTCTCCTTTCCGAACCGCCACGTACCGAACTGGAGTTCGCTGGTCTGGATACCCGTGTCGCCGAGTCGAACGAATTCGAGGTCGACGTCCGTCCTGTCGCTCATACCATCGGCAACTATCCGCGGGTCGATAAACCCGTGTGATGCCCTCGTCGGTCGCCGGTTCTAACCGCGGCCCCGGAACCTCTGTGGCCTTCCTCCGTCCCGTTCCTCTCGGCGGAGTCTCGGGCGCACTACTCCGTCGGGTCGACCGGTACGAGAGTGCCCGGGAGTGAACCGGAGAGAGCGGCGTCGCGTTCGACCTGTTCGCCGCACACGCGTAGGCGAGCGGTCAGTCTGCAGACGCGGTGGTCGCCAGATACCGCTCGACGGCGGCGTCGACGACGTCGGTCCGGGTCTCGAAGGCGTCGTGGGTCTCGTGGACGGCGCGGAGGAGTGACGCACAGCGCCCGAGGTCGGTCGTCACCGTCGTCTGAAGGTCGTCGGCGATGGTAGTCGCGATGTGGTCACGGACGGCGGCGTCGAGGTCGCCGGGGTCTGCCGTTTCGACGGCGTCAGTCAGCGTCTCGTCGAGGAGTCCGTCGACGGTGACGCTCACGGTGGTCGTGGTCGCCGAAGGCGTGAGTTCGTCGCGGAGGACGGCGTCGAGGTATGCTTCGACGGCGTCGGCGACGACGGTTCCGAGCGACCGGTCGTCGTCGGTCGTCGCGCGGTGGCGTTCGAGGAGTGCCGCGAGTATCGGGTCCAGTTCGACGTCGAGCGTCGTAGTCGCTTCGAGGCCGTCGTCAGTTCTCGTGAACGACTCCACCTTGGGCGAGTCGCCAGAGTCGGAACTGGTGTCTGCCTCCGCGCCGTCGGGTGTGTCAGGTGCGGTCTCAGTGTCGCTGGTCGTGTCGGGTGCAGTATCGGTAGCGGTAGTCGTGTCGTCGGGTTCGTCGACCGTGGACTCCTCGTGCTCGTCGACGACGGGTGTAGCCGTCTCCTCGTCTTCGTCGCCGTCGCCCCCGAGGACCCGTCTCCGTGCGCGCGCGGAGATGATGTCGTTCGGGGACGGGAGCGTCTCCTCGAAGTCTGCCGGAACCTCGATGTCGACGTCGGCCCCCGCCGTGCGGTACAGTTCGTGGTCGGTACCGTCGTCGCTGGTGTCTGCGTCACTCATAGTGTCTGAATCAGACGTACTGGTCGCGGTCTGGTCGTCTCGAGGCGGTTCGGCGTCGGGACTGCCGTCGGTGCTCTCGGAGTGACCGACAGTGGTCGTGTCCGGTCGGCCGGCCAGTCGGTCAGCGAGTCGGTCGGCGTCCACGCCTTCGGCGGCGAGGTTCGGGGTCGAGACCCGGTCGAGACTCGGGAGCGAGAGGTCGGCGAAGGCGTCGCCCGCGAACGCGCCGAGGCGGGTCGTCTCACTGGTATCTCGGCGCCGAACGTTGGACATCCACGGCGGCGGGCACCACGAGTCGTCTCGGTAGAGCGGGTACACCGTATCGTCGCCGGGCGACCAGACGCACGTCGCAGGTCGTTGTACTCGTCCGTGCCGCGGCAGTGCGTCAGGACCGTCTGGATGGGTTCGAGGTCCGTGACGACCGACCGAAGTCCCGACTCCGTCGGGTGCATCGAGAGTTCGTAGTGCGTGCTGACGCACCCGCCCGTCTGCACGGGCGGCGAACCGCTCGTGACGAGTTGGACGAGTGCGGCGTCGGCGTCGTCTTTGAGTTCGCCGTACAGGCGTTCGCTGCTGTCGTCGACGGGGACTTCGGGACCGGCGATAGTGACCGTCCCGGGCGTCAGACACGTCCGGGGGTCGTCGAACACCGGGACCGTCTCGACGGCGTCGTGGTCGTACCCGAGGGCGTCGTACAGCTTCGCCGTCTGCCCGACGAGTCGGACCGGAACGGAGACGTCGAGTTCCGCGTTCGCGGCGGCCACGAGCGTCGCGACGTGTACGCCCACGAGTGCGCCCGCGGTGACGAGCGTTCGACCGCCCGCAGTCGCGCGTTCGAGCGCGTCGCCGAGTGCATCTGTCAGCGCGTCGCCGGGGTCGCTGGCGGTCGCTGCGGTGAGGAACAGCAGTTCGACATCCGTGGCGAGGTCCGTCTGGAAGCCGGGCGCACCCGCGCAGTCCGTGTGCGTGAAGTCACCGGTGACGACGACGTCGTGGTGGTCGTCGCCGTCGTCGAACCTGACGAGGAACCCGACCGCACCCGGAGCGTGCCCCGCCGGGAGCGGGTGGAGGCGGACGCCCGGACAGACGGTCGTCCAGCCGTCGACGCCGACGAGTGCGTCGGCGACGCCGCGGTCGGTCACGTCGTGGCGTTCGCTCGCCACGTCGAGGACGTCGCCGGCCATCGCCGTCGTCGCCGGCGACGCGTAGACGGGGACGTCCTCGTCGAGACACGTCGGGAGCGAGCGGTAGTGGTCGAGGTGCGCGTGCGTGAGACAGACCCCTACCAGTCGGTCTTCGGGTCCGAGCAGTCGGTCCGGTGAGACGTCGGCACCCGCGTCGACCAGCAGACAGGCGTCGCCGTCGCGGCCCTCGTAGCCAAACCGCAACAGGACCGACTCGTTCCCGGCCGACGGATTCGCGTGCTGGTACGAGAGTTCGACCGGGTGGTCGTCGAGTCCTGCGAATTCGGGGTCGGTCGCGGGCTCTGTACTCACGCCCGGCCTCCCGTCTGTCGGTCGGTCACGCGGTTAGCGTCGCCCCTGCCGGTGCGGGTCGCCTCGGTCCGCAGGTCCTCGGCGACGAGGACTCGGGCGACGAACTCCGCGGCCACGTTCGTCTCCCCGCATCCATCCGCGTGGACGAACCGATACACCGCCCCGTCGAACGGTCCGTCGAGGTCGAGGCGTTCGACCGAGGAGGCGAACCGGGGCGTGGACGGACCGACCGACAGGTGGAACTCGTAGTCTGCGTCCGGCGCCGTCTCCGAGAGGAACGCGTCTAACTCCTCCGGGGACGACGGCGAGACGGCCAGCGGATTCGACCTCACCGTCTGGCCTCCGCACCGCGCACCGCCGCTTGGAGGACCTCCAAGACGTCCAGTTCCCGCGACAGCGACGGGTCGTCGACGGCGTCTCGCTCCTCGCGGAGGTACGACGCGAGAACCTCGAACGTCGCCGCGTCGTCTGGCGAGACGCGGAGGGGGACGGACCCGCGTTCGTGTCGCGACCGCCGCGACGCTCGTTGGCCCTCCCGACTGCGCCAGTCGTCGACCGGTTCGTCGGCGTCGCGCCCGCGTACTCGGTCGGCCCACGCACGGAGAGTCCGGGCGTACCGGGCGAGTGCGACGGCTTTCCGGACTCCGTCGTCGTCGTGTCCCTCATCGCGAAGGGGCACAGTGACGGTCGTCTCGTCATCGGTCCCGTCGCGTTCGGTCCACGAGGCGTGCAGGCGTACTTCGGCGTCGTCCGCCACCGGGCCGACCGGGTCGAGTCGGACGAGGACGACGCCGCCGCGAGACTCCCCGTCCGCCGTCGGCGAGGGGAACAGCGTCTCGACGTGGATGGCCCGCCCCTCCTCGGGGTCGGCGTTCGGCGACCCGTAGACGCCCGCGACCGCGTGGTCGTCGGCGTCGACGTCCACCGAGAGGTCGAACGCCAACGGCGAGACGAAGTAGTCGAACTCCTCGCCGAGGCGGCGTTCGAACTCCGCCGACGAGTGGACGAAGTAGTGGTTCGCGCCGCGGACGGCCGAGAGGTCGCTCGTCAACTCGGCGTTCGCGTCGATGCCCATCCCGACGAACGTCGTGTGGACGCCCTCGTCGGCGGCGTCGGCGACGAGGTCGGTGAGCGCCGCCGACCCGGTGAGACCGGTGTTCGGCATCGCGTCCGTCGTGAAGACGATGCGACGTTCGCGGTCCTCGTCGGCGGGTGCGTCGGCGAGGAGGTCTCGGGCGGCGTCGAACCCGGCGCTCATGTCGGTGCCGCCGCCGGCCTGCACGTCGCGGATGTGACCGCGAATCGCGGCGAGGTCGGTCTCGTCGACGCGGCCGAGGGGTTTGGCGACGTGTGCGTCGCCGTTGTAGAGGACGACGCCGAAGCGGTCGTTCGGGGCGAGGTGACCGGTGAGCGCACACAGCGACTCGGCCGCCGCCTCCAACTTCGTCTCCGCCGAGCGTTCCTCCGCCGGGACCTCCCGCCGAGTGCCGGTCTCGTCGTAGTAGTACTCGTCGAACCCGCTCTGCATCGACCCCGAGACGTCGAGGACCGCGACGAGGTCCAGCGGCGGGCGTCGAACTCGGAGACGGGGAGCGACGAGTCGAGACCGACGGCGACGTATCGTTCCTCGTCGCCGGTCACGGGGTTCGTCGAGACGGACTGCGAAGACGTGGGGACGAACATCCCGGCCGCGTCTGTGTCTCCGCGCGTGGGGAACCGGTAGTCGTGGAACAGGCCCTCGGGGGCGAGCGAATCCGGCTGGGGCGTGTAGCCGTTCGCGACGTTCTCGCGGAAGTTCGACGCGTCGTTCGCGCCCCCTGTCGCGAGGCCGATGGACTCCGGCGCGGCGACCGAGTAGTCCTCCACGGTGTCCGTCGGATGCGCCTCGCCGGTGGGCAGTCGGAACTCCCGCGAGTCGAACTCGCGGTCGCAGTCGAGACAGACGACCCCCGGAGGAGTGGTGGTCCGCCAGGAGCGCCAGTCGTCGACGGGGTACGAGCGGTCGTCGTCGGGTGCGTCGAACGTGGTCGCGGTGTCGACGACGTAGAACTCGTCTTCGACGTCGAACTCCGGGAGTGCGGCACGGACGGCGGGGTAGTCGTCGACGGCGGTCCACTCGCGGAGGTCACCGCCGCACGACGGACAGTCGGCGTCGTCGACGGTTTCGGCCGCTGCCGGCGTGCAGACACGCACGCCCGAGAAGGCGTACTCGCGTCCAGTCAGGAGGTCGAACCGGACGTCGCTCCGCGCCGGCGTGAGGAACACGCTTCGGTGTTCGCTCCCCGTGTCTATCGTGAGGTGCCAGACCGTCTCGTCGCCCTGTTCGGTGCTGCGGTGCGTCACGAACGTCCCGGTGACGTCGGTTCGTCGTTCGTCGTTGGTGTCGGTGTTCATCGTTCGAGGGGGTGGTGGTAGTTGCCCGTGACCGTCGTGAGTCGAGAGGTGATATTCTGAATCTCGATGTGTTTTCATCTATCGATACGACGGGGAGGAGTGATAAAGCTTGCGGCAAAAAATAATTCGATGTATATTATTTTCCCAGAGCCGAGTCGTCGAACCGGAACAGAACCCGAGGTAGAGACCCCCTTCAGCGCTGTTCTGCCACTATTCTCTTCCCCGCGTCGGCAGTATCGAGATCAGTTTCCGACAGTGTGACCGAGACACAGAGCGGTCATCTCCGGAAATTGCGAATTTTTTCCTCGAACGGCCCGACGCCGAGTCGGTACGCGTCGCTTCCGGGTTCGGCGTTCCGAACGATGCTACGGCCAGACAGGTGAGAGACGACGCGAACGGGACGAAGAGCGCCAGTCGGACGAGAGGTGGCAGCGGGCCGGACCGACGTCGACTCGGCCGCTCGAGTGTCTGATAAATAACGCATCGACAATAGTTTCCTGCACGATTTAAGTAGCGGGCGCGCCAAGCACGGCTAATGACCACGCGCGAGGACGGTGACCGCTCCGAGAAGGCGCTCGTTCGACGCCTCCCGGACATCAACTACTGGTGGCCGGACTCCGACCGGGAGTACCGCCCGGGGCGCCCGGGGTGCATCCCGACGAAAAGATCCTGGGCCAACTACAAGGCCGACTTCTACAGCGCGATACAGAAACTCGCGTGGGACCCCGAATCAGAGGCCCCGCAGACGCGGTTCTTCGCGATCGCGGGGTCGGAGAACACGGGGAAGACGACGCTCCTCGGTCAACTCGTCAGACTGTTCGTCGACGACCGGTTTCGAGAACTGCTGTGGACGCTCCCGGAGACGGACGACGTCGAGCATCTCGCGCGCGGGCCTCGAGACGTGCGCACCGCCTGGGCCATCGACAGATACCACTACGACCCGAGCGATGCCGACGGAGAGTCGTCCCACTTCGTCAACCAACTCCCGGACCTCGGCCCGAATCGCGTCCTCTACCTCCCGCTCGACGCAGACCCGGCCTTCCAGCTCAGACCCGAACGCCAGATACGGGACGCAGTCGCGTACTACGAAGCGGAGGTACTCGACGGCGACCCCGCAGAGACGCGTCACTTCGTCTTCGTCGACGACGTCGATGTCCTCGACGACGACGCCGGCGACGACGGCTGGGGGGAACTGGTCGCCGAACTCTGCCGCGACGCTCCCGCGCGAACGGTCGTCGGAACCGCCACCTCCGACGACGTGGTCGAACGACAGTTGTACGACGCCGAACGCGACGAGATGCGACTGGACGACTACGAGATAGAGACCGTTCTCCCGGCGAAGTTCCGAGACTACCTCCAGCGTCGATACCCGCTGTTCGAGGGAGCGAACGCGGCGGACGGCGTCGAGATGGCGTACCACGCAGCGCTCGACGGCGACGCCTCGCTCGAACGGGACCCGGACACGTACCGTGTCAGTCCGAGTGAGTTCACGACGAAGGTGAGGGCTGCCGTCGACCATCCCGACGAACTGCTCTCGGCGCTGGAGTCGTACGAGTCGCAGTTGGACCGGATGTACCGACTGGTCGGCAGCGGTGGCTCGGACTCGCCGCGGGCGTGGATCAAGCGCGCGTTAGAGGAGTACCTCCTCCTGGGCGGCTACCTCGCACTCGCCCTCGACGACGACCTGTTCGAGCGGTCGGACGAGTGGTTCCGCGCGTACCTGCGAGGCGACGCCGACGGAGAGGGCCACACCTTCGCCGACGACGCCGGCAGCGTCGCAGACGACCTCCTCGGGTCGCTCCACGAACAGGCCCCGTCGCTGCAGTCGATTAAGCCGCGGCGAGTGCGGGACCTGTCGCGACTGTATTCGTGGGTAGCCGACGAGTTAGAGACGAGGCCGTTCGACTACGACGACCTCCTCGGGGAATCCGGCGACCCCGGGGATTGGATTCTCGACGTCGACAGGCGCACGCTCCGCGAGAAGTACTTCGCGACGCTCGAAGAACTCGTCCTCGTGGCGTTCAGCGACGGCTACGGCCAGAAGAAACCGCGCCACCTCCGCGTCGGGCTTCGCGACGTCGGCCTCGGGAACGTCCTCCAGTGGCGCGACCTCGACGACGTGACGAGCGACCGGGACGGCGTCCGCTCGAAACTCGAGTACATGGTGGCGTTCGACCACGTCATCCGGTTCAGCTACAACGTCAACCATCCGCTCGACCCGAACTGCGGCGTCGTCCGATACTGGCGCGACGGCGACGACTTCGTCGAGTTCGTCCCGAAGGTCAGGGGAGCGCCGGTCCCAATCGGCATCGACACCGCCTCCGACACGCCCGTCGAGAAGATAGACGCGGTCGGACGGTTCCTCGACCGCCAGAGCGCCGACCCCGACGCCGACTTACACGACTTCGTGCGGTACGAACCGACGGTCGGGTCTCCCAGAACCGGGCCGTCCGGTGGGCTGTCGAAACTGTCGGAGTGGCTCGACCGTCGCGTGCTGGACGCACTCGAAGACGCCGACGAAGTGGACGGACTGAGCGACCTGTGGAACGCGTCGGTCGAGACGTTGGCGGCTATCGACGGCCTCAGTCGAGCGGACGCCGAGACGGTCGCGGACGCGACAGCGCTGTACGATGCCGTCAGCGACGTACGCGGCGTCGGCCCGGCCAAGCAGGAGACGCTGTGGAACCCGGGGACCGACGACCCGACCCACTGGACCGTCGAGCGACTGGGTGCGGCGACGGTCGCGGAGGTGGCGGCGCTCGACGGGTTCACCGAGACGACCGCCGAACGGGTTATCGAAGCCGCGAAACATCGGACTGAACGCGGCGAAGACGGCGAGTACGAGCGCCGCATCGACCGTCTGCGCCGCGGCGACGACGGCTGGTGGAACGGGCTGCGCGAGGAACCGGACAGCGAGTACCGGGGTTCCTACGAGGCGTTCAGGTGGGGCGAGAACGACGACGACCCGACGGGAGGGTCGTCCGGCGCGACCACGCACCACCGCATCCACGACGGCGAGGCGCAGTTCGGACTGGTGCTCACCGGCGGGAACAGCGTCGAGCGATACGAGAGTCCCGAAGACGAGAAACCGGTCTACGCCGTCCCGCTCTGGCTGTTCCTGACGCTCGCCTGAGAGGGACCGGGCGGTTCGAGGGAGAGGCTCCCCCTCTCCCGTGACGCAGATGCACCATCCTGCGGACGGTTCTCGACGACCGGACGCGCGGCGGCGCTCACACGGGCCAGCCGTCGAGTGAGACCGATCGACTCCGAGAGGAGACCCCGACCCGTAGGAGTGACGGACGGAACGTAGCCGCGTCTGGGTACCTGTAGATATATCGAGGATAGATAGCAGATTCGAGAGGGCTTGGTGACTGTTCAGTCCGATTCTGAAAATAGACGACTTTCGAGCGTGTATTAATGAGCCAATATATTTTGAATCGAGAATTGATATTTTCGTATCCCGATTTACAAACGCGAATCGGGACTATACGTCCGTACTGTGGGGAGAAATCTCAGCGAACGAGGTTCGTTTGTGGGTGAAGCGGAGAGTGGCGGCGCTGAGCCGTTCGGGACCGCGGTTCGTCACCGTCCGGTGGCGACCAGTTCGAGGTCGGTCCCAGCGTTGTCGAGGGAGTGATAGACGACGCGGGCGGCGGCGAGGTCTTGGATGGCCAATCCGGTCGAATCGAAGACGGTAACGCCGGAGCGGACGTCGCTGCCGAATGGGTCGTGGTCGACGACTTCGCCGAGTTCGGCGTCGATGTCACGTCTGTCGAGTCTCTCCGTGCGCCAGGGGACGTTGATTTCGCCGGAGTGGGTCGTCTGCTCGAAATCGTCGATGACGAGGGTGGCCTCGCGCACGACCTCCGTCTGTAGCTCCTGTTTCCCCTCGGCGTCGGCCCCCATCGCGTTGACGTGGGTCTGGTCGCCGAGGTCGTCAACCGACACGATCGGTGATTCGACCGGGTGACCGTCGAGAGCACGTCGCAAGACGCCGCCTCCGCCACCGGGCCGGTCCGTACGTCGAAGTCGTTCTCGAACGCCTCGACGAACCGGGCGAGTCGGTCGTCGTCGGGGTCGCTGACGACCACCGTGTCGATGGGCCGGACCTCGGCGATCGCTTCGAGTTGCGAGTACGACTGGACGCCGGCACCGACGATGCCGAGCGTCGAGGCGTCCGGGACGGCGAGGTGGTCGGTGGCGACTGCGGCCGCCGCCCCCGTCCGCTTCATCGTCAACGTCGTCGCGTCCATCACCGCGAGGGGAAAGCCGCTCCGCGGGTCGGTGTACACGAGCGTCCCCATGACCGTCGGCAAGTCGAACTGGCTCGGATTGTCCGGGTGGACGTTCACCCACTTGATACTCGCCGCCTGCCAGTCGTCCGTTTCGAGGTACGCGGGCATCGAGCGGAAGTCGCCGTCGTACTGGGGGAGGTCGACGTACGATTTCGGAGGCATCTGCGCCGTTCCGTTCTCGTATGCGGCGAACGCGGCTTCGACCGCGGGGACGAGGTCCCCCATGTCGAGATGCGCTTCGACGTCGCGGCTCGAAACGATAGTCGTCCGGGTGGTACTGCGTTCGGTCGTGTCGTCTGTCGTGCTCATGGTGTGCTGTTAGTGTGGTGGGGTCCGGAACGGTCGGACTCGGCTCGATTCGAGATTCGGGGCGAACGGTGTCCGTCGTCGGCCGGAACCCGCTTCGCACGGCCGGTGCGGTCGGACACGAACGCGTTCGTGGCTCGTCGGTGCACTCGTAGACCGTCCGTGTGGCGCGAGAGCCGAGGGGGCGGGTGTGGTTGGGTGTCGGTTCACCGCCGGCACTATCGCGCGCACCCGTGTCCGGCCCATCCGGCCGCGGCGAACAGGTCGTCGGCGCTCGGAAGCCTGTCGACGACCGGAATTCCGTCGACGCTCACCGTGCCCCGCCTGCTGGCGTCCGCGTCCGCGATAGTGACGCCTTCGACCGCGGAAAGACGGCTCTCGCCCCGTTCGCGTTCCGCCGAACACGCGCGGGAGAGCGACGCCCGTCGGGTTTCAGGCCGTTTCCGCGCCACAGGTCTCTCCGCCGCCGCCGACGAACGCTATCGACATGCTTCGGCGAGGCTAGACACGGGCGTGCTCCGAGTCGCGACCCGGAGGAGTGCGTCTCTATCGGTGGCGTCGATGCCGCAGTCGTCGAGCGTTCGTCCGTCGGCGCGGAAGTCCGTGTGGTGGACGTCCTCGGCGAGTTGGATGAGCGAGTCGATGGTCGGCGTCTCGACGCCGCAGGCCGCGGCCATCTCCGAGAGAGGAACGAGACCGTAGGGGACGTCCTCGGTGACGTAGCGGTGGTCGAGCGAATCCGGCCCCTGAATCGGCCCGTGGATCGAACTCGTACGCAGGGAGTTCGTCGTCGTCGCGTAGTACTCGTTCTCCCCGATACCGTACCAGTCGTGGAAGAGTTCGCCGACCGTCTTCACCTCCAATCCCAGCGCCTCGCCGATCTCCGCTCGTTCCTCGTCGACCCTCGACATCACCCGTCCGATCGAGTCCGTGACGTTCTGGTACAGGTAGTACTCGTCGTCCGGCGACTCGATTTCGCCCGCGTTCAGCAGGGCCCCGACGGGGTGAATCACGGGGTTCGCGTTGAACAGACTCGTCTCGAGGACGTTCTCCGCCGCACTGACGGAGAAGGGGAACACGTCGTCCATCTGCTCCGCGAGCACCGACGAGTGTTCCGCCGGAAGACCGGCGACGGAGAGTTCGCGCTTGATTCCCAGGACGTGGACGCTGCTCGGACTGGTCTTCCGGACCGCGTACGCGAGCGAGGGCGTCTCGCCGAGACGAATCTCCGGCGCACCCACGTCGTCGAGAATCTGACGATACTCGAGTGCGCTCATGGTGTTCGCCGAGAGCAGGACGAACGGCTGTCCCTCGGAGAGGTGCGGACCGACGGCTTCGGCGAACGGTTCGAACGCGAAGTTCGGGACGACCTGGATGACGAGGTCGGTGTCTTCGACCGCTTCTGCCGGATCGGAGGTGACGGTCGCCGGTCGTGCGTGGCCCTCGTTCGCCGCGCCCGTGATGTCGATTCCCTCGTTGCTCCGAATCGCTTCCAGGTTCGACTCGAACTTCGGAAGTTCGAACAGCGTCACGTCGTGGCCCTGAATCGTCAGGTCGGCGGTCGTGGTGAGACCGCCCGCGCCCGCGCCGAGGACCGTGATCTGTTGTCCCATGACTCACGCATCGACGTGTACCGCCTTAATTTTTTCGTGGGTGATTTTATGAAATAAAGTTCCATATTTGCAAATAGCCGTCAAAAGATGGTCTCGTCGGGTCTGTGTGGGGAGGTGTTATCTGTGGTCTACATAGGCGTCGAAGCGACTGACCGAGAGTCCCTCGTAGAACTGGGACGGTTCGTCGTCGAGGAGTTGCTCTGCGATTACGCTCCCCGTCGCCGGGGCGAGTTGGATGCCCGACGTGCTGAACGCCGCCACGGAGAAGCCGTCGACGCGCGTCCAGCCCACGACCGGATTACCGTCCGGCGTCGAGGAGCGGATTCCGACCCGTTCGTCGACGACTTCGAACGTCTCGACGGTCGGGAGGAGCGATTCGAGCAGTTCGAGACCCCGCTGTCGGAGGTCCGAGGGGACGGCGTCGCCGACCTCATCGGGATCGTACTCTGTGGCCTCCTCGTGTCCGCCGGGGGGGTGGTTCGTCATCAACACGCGTCCGTCGGCGTTCCGTCGGATGGAGAATCCGGACTCGTGGTGGGTTATCCACGGTAGCGTGTACGGAATCTCTTCGTCGGGTTCGAGTTCCAAGACCGGAGCGAGCGTGTGTTTGACGGGGAGTTCGACACCCGCCATCTCGGCGACGCGGGGGTTCCACGGTCCGGCGGCCGAGACGACCGCCGCCGCCGGTCGTTCCTCACCGTCGACGGAGAGGCCGGAGAGGACGCCGTCGTCGACAGAGAGGTCCGTTACGGTGGCGTTCTCGTGGAAGACGGCTCCCTCGTCCCGCGCCCGGTCGACGAATTCGAGCGCCATCTCTCGCGGTCGGAGATAGCCGACCTGCGGCCGGAACACGCCGCCGGTAACGACGTCGGTGTCGAGGAACGGCAGCACGGCCGTCCGCTTCAGTTCGTCCGGTTGGACGAAGTCGACCGGGGACGTGTCGACCCGGTCAGCGTCGGCGTGGGCGAGTCGCTCGCCTCGCTCTTCGACCGCTCGCCGGAGCGATTCCGCGCCGTCGTCCGACGTCGCGACGTCGAGTAACCCGGTCGTGACGTATCCGGGGTCGGCGCGCGGCGACGACAGGAACTCGTTGTACAGTTCCATCCCGTACCGCTTCATGCGGTACTGCGTCTCGTCGCCGTAGAACCCGAAGAACGCGAGCGACTTCTTCGTCGTCTCGTTCGCCAGCGTCCCCTTCTCGTAGACGTGGACCGGTTCGTCGGTTCGCCGAGCGAGGTGGTACGCGATGCTGGCACCGACGATACCCCCGCCGACGACGTGATACCCGCCTTCGGCGGTCATCAGGTCGCCGCCTCCGCTGTTCCGAGCGTGGAGCGATAGGCCGCCTCGGGGTCGTCGCGTCTCACCGGTGAGGTCCGGTTCGGAGACTCGCTGTCGTTCGGTCCCGGGAGCCGGTCTCGTACGTCGTCGGTCTCCTGAGAGACCGACTCACCGGGGCCTGTCCAGCCGTCCGCTGAGGAGTTGCGTCGTGCCATGCTATCAGGCTACATGCAAAACGACTGGCTCACTAGGGAATAAATCTTTGGTGGCGAGGGAGGCGTCCGGGGCCGTATTCCACTGCTGGACGGAGTTTGCCGTCTTCGACCAGCCCTCGCCGCGGCGTTCGGCCAGTCGACGCCCGCCGTCCGCCCCACTCGGTCGTCGTCGCCGTCGCTTCCCCCGCCCGGAGGAGATTTTTTATATCTGCTCTCGTATTCGAGTTCATGGCCGTGTTAGCTGCAATCGGAGAAGAAGAGGCATCGAAGCGGGTTATCGAGGTGGCCGCGGACCTCGCGACGGCGTACGACGATACGCTCGTCGTGGTACACGTGATTCCGGAACAGGAGGTGGACGAACACATCCGAACCATGCGGGAGTTGCCGGGGTACTCCGATACAGGCGTCTCGGACGAGAGTGACCGGGCCGCGGACTTCGTCAGGCGGATGGTCGAGCAGACGCTGGACCGAGAACAACGAGAGCGAGTGGACGTCGCGGGGCGCGTCGGCCGGCCGGAGACGCAGGTCCGTTCCGTCGCCGAGGAAGTCGACGCGAGGTACGTCGTCATCGGTGGGCGGAACCAATCGCCGGTCGGAAAGGCCATGTTCGGCAGCACGACGCAGTCGATTCTACTGAACACCGACCGTCCGGTGCTCACGGTCAGGACGCCCGACTCCTCCTGACGACGCCTCGGCGACCGAGCGACTTCTGGCGGGAACTGTCACCGCAATCGGTAGTTTTAGTCACCGCCCCGGCGAACCTCCGACACCGAAGGCTCAGGGTACTTCCGGAGTCGTTCCGGAGTTCGCCCCCCTACAGACATGGAACACGACACGCACGCTTCCGAGTCGGAGGACGCGCCACTCCTCGAGACGGAGAGACTGACGAGACTGGTCGACGGAACCGCCGTCGTCGACGCTGTCTCTGTGACCGTCTCCAGAGGTGAGGTACTGGCCGTCGTGGGGCCGTCGGGAGCGGGGAAGTCGTCGTTCCTGCGGCTACTGAATCGACTGGACGAGCCGTCTTCGGGGTCGGTGTACGTCGACGGCGTCGACTACCGCGAACTCTCCCCGCGAACGCTCCGACAGCGCATCGGCCTCGTCCCGCAGCAACCTTCGCTGGTCCCGGGGACGGTCTGGGAGAACGTCGTTCGGGGCCCGACGCTCAGAGACGAACCCGTCTCCGAGGAACGCACGCGCGAGTTGCTCGAACGTCTGGACATCGCCGACTACGAGGCGAAGGACGTGAGCGACCTCTCCGGCGGCGAAGCCCAGCGAGTCGCGTTGACGAGGACGCTGGTGAACGACCCGGACGCCCTCCTGCTCGACGAACCGACTTCGAACCTCGACGCCGGCACCGAAGCGTACGTGGAAGCGCTGATACGGGAAGTCGTCGCCGACTTCGGAATCGCGTGCGTCATCGTCACGCACGACCCGGACCAAGCGCGACGGCTGGCCGATAGAGTGCTCTCGCTGGAGGACGGCGCCGTCAGCGACCTCGGACCCGCTCGCGAGGTGCTGTCGCCGTGACGGGTGGTTTCCCGCTCGCGGACCTGTTCGCCCGTCTCGACCCGACGGTCGCGAAAGGGCTGCTCCAGGTCGCCGCCGCCGTCGCAATCGCGCTCGTGGTAGTGGGCGTCTCTCGGGTCCGCGGTCTCGCACTCGAACGGGAGTTCAGCGTCGCACTCGTCCGAGGGTTCGTTCAGGTCCTCGTCATGGGGTCGCTCATCGGCGTCCTGCTCAGCGTGCAGTACTTCTGGAGTTGGCTCATCCTCCTCGGGATGGTCGGGGGTGCGACGTGGATATCGAGGAACCGCGGTGACGGCCTCCCGGCGGTTACTCGCGTCTCGTTCCTCTCGATATCGTTCGGTGCGGGGACGGTAATCGTGGCGATGACGCTGACGGGCGCCATCGAATCGACCGTGCGGGACCTCGTTCCCGTCGGGAGCATGGTCATCGCCAACGCGATGAAGATCAACTCGCTCGCACTCGACCGGGTGCGTGGCGAAGTCCTCTCGAACCGCGACGAGATAGAAGCGGGGTTGGCGCTCGGGGCGCCGCCGTCGGCCGTCGTCACGCGGCACATCCAGACCGGCGTCAGAGCGGCGCTCATCCCGACGATAGATTCGCTCAAGAGCCTCGGGTGGGTCTGGATTCCGGGTATCATGACCGGGATGATACTCTCCGGCGAGAACCCGCTGTACGCCGCGCTCTACCAGTTCGTCATCATGGCGATGATATTCGCCGCGGGCGGACTGACGAGCATGAGTAGCAGCCTCCTCGTCGCCGAGCACCTGTTCACCGACGCGGAGCAACTCGAGCGGCTCCAACCGAAGGACTCGACCACCGACGCCGTCGAGTAACTGCCGTCTCTCCGGCCCTCCGGAGGCTCTCGTCTCACCCCAACACTTCTATACGATCAGCGGGAATCTCACCGTCGTGATGGACGAGAACGAACTCTTCGAGACGCTGATCGAATCCGGCGTGCTGTCGGCACAGGACGACGGCGAAGTCCGACCGTCGAGCGACTTCGAATCGGTCGTCTCCCGATACGACGAGCGGATACGCGACGAGACGGACCTCGGCGAGGAACTGAGAGCGGTCGACACCCCGTCCGGACGCGTGGCCGACTTCGTCGCCGTCGCCGACGAGGCGCCCGACTTCGTCGCCCGGTATCTCGCAGTTCGAGACGTGGCGGAGGCGCTGGGGTTCGTCGAGAGCGTTCGGGTCGTGATACTGCTCGACCGGTTCACCGGACCGGTGCCGCCGACGGACGGGTCTCCCGAGCCGTTTCTTCCGGTCGCGGGGGAGCGACTCCCCGCGATGCTCGGCGTCTTCCCGGTGGCCGTCGTGTACGTCTGGCGCGAGCGGTGTCCCGACTGTGACGAGATGCGTGACGCCCTCGAGTCGGTCTTCGAACGCGGGCACGACTCGGTCACGCTGTTGTCGGTGTACGGCCCGGACTGTGCCGAGATGCTGGAAGACCGGTACGACGTCGTCGGCGGTCCGACCACGCTGTTCGTCGTCGACGGGACGATAGACAGTCGACTCCAAGGCGCGCACGTCGAAGAAGTAGTGGAGAGAGAGGTCGACAACTCGTTGACGACCGCCGAGATGCGAGGCGTCCGCTGAGCTAGTCTTCGGGGAGTTCCGAGAGGCAGGGGAAGTCTTCCTCGGACGGCGTCCCCTCTTTGGGCCAGAGCGGACTCAGGTCCGCGTCGGGCGGGTAATGGAGTCGCCCCTGGTCGTCCCAACCCCACCCGTTCTCTTCGAGTAACTGCTTTGCCGCCTCGGGTTCGCCCGTGGGTTCGGTGGTGTACTTGTAGACGTCGCTGTCGTCGTCGGGATAGGAAGGGTGCGTGGTGATGAAGTGGCTGCCGTGGTACTGCGGTTCGCCCTGTCCGGACTGAGAGACCTGATTGATCTCCTTTCGGTTGAGCGCCTTACCCCACGCGCGGCGGAACTCGAGGAACTTGGTCGGCGCGACGCCGTGGTGCGGGTGGAAGTGGTAGCCCATGAAGCCGCTGAACACGTTCGTCTGAATGCCGTCCGCCTGCTTCATCTGGTCGAAGAGTCCCGTCGGAAGCTGTGACACGACGTCGACCTCGCCGGCCTGCAACCCTTGGGCCGCGCCCTGTTTGCTGTCGAACGCGAGGAACACCTTTCGCTGGTTCGGCGGGTCGTGCGCGGCGCACTCCGGGAACGGGTCGAGCGTGACCGACTGGCCCGCCTGGAAGTTGACGACCTGATAGGGGCCGCAGCCGATGATCTCGTTCAGCGTGAAGTTCGAGGGGTTCTCGTCGGCACCGGATTCGACGAACGACTGCTTGTGGTAGATGCCGCGCTTCTGGAGCTTCTTGTTGATGAACGGCCAGTACGCCTGCTTCAGGTTGAACTCGACCGTCTTGTCGTCGACGATCTTGATGCCGTCGGCGCCGCCCTCGTAGGGGATGGCCGTGTGGTCGGGCACCACGCTGCCGTTCTCGTGGTTCCACTGGAACGTGTACTGGACGTCCTCCGCGGTGACCGGGTCGCCGTTGTGGAACGTCGCGTCCTTGATTTCGACGATGATGCGCTTGCCTTCGCGGGCCGTTTCGAGGCTGGCGGCCATGTTCTGCTGGAGTTCGAAGTTCTCGTCGTACTCCATCAGCGTCGACGTCACGATGTGGTTCCACAGGGAGTCCGAGTCCATCCGCGGGAACGCGGACGTGGCCATCGTGTTCCCGTCGGCATTGAACACCATCTGGTCTTTGTCGTCGACCGACGAGTAGATGTGGAACCGAGGGTTGTTCTTCGCGTAGCCGGCCTGACCGACTCGCTCCGTGTTCACGGCCGACCTTGCGGCGTTGAAGTTGAGCGTGTTCGTCGTCGGGATGTGGGCGGCGTCCTCGCTCATTATCTTGATCCCCTCCCGAACCATCTCGTTCCGCTCGTCGAGCGACGGTGCGGAGACTTGGTCGTGCGCGAGTTTCGAGAACTCACACGAGGGGTAGTGCGAGGAGTTCAACAGTCCGTCGCCGCCCGCCCGAGTGATCATGTTACGGACCATGATCGGGTTCGGGTCGAGTCGCCCGCCGGTGTTCCCCATGTACCAGTACGCGATGGGGAACTTCCGAACGTCGTTGTTCCACTCGGAGATGGTCGTCGCGATATCTTTCGGCTGCAGTTCGACCTGAACCCCCAGCGCGTTTTCCACGTTGGGCTTAGCGACGGAGAGTTGCTCCTCACAGGTCGGGGCGCGCCCGACGTCCGACCAGTACGGGCACGCCAGCGACGGAACCCGCTCGCCGAGGTCACCGTCGCTGGCCGTTCCACCGCTGCCGTCACCCGTGCCGTCACCCGAGTCGTCGCCGCTGCAACCGGCGACGGCCGTCGCTCCGGCGATAGTACCCATCGTCTTCACAAACTGACGCCTGTCTATGGCATTCTCACCCATGGCTGTGTTTCACCGTGTCACACCCAACAGTATCTATCTATTAAATATTTGCGTTTGTCATCGTGGCTCACAGAGTGTAAATATAGGTCGAAGACAGGGACAGTCGCGAACGAGGCCGTACGTCCGTCTCGGGAACGCGTCGTAGTCCCGTGTGAAAAATCGGGAAAGCGACGGATTGGCCCGAGGCGGCGTCCGACGGACTCTCGAACCCGAGAGAGGGGGAGGACGGCGGCCTCAAGCGTCGTCCGTCACGCTGACCCGCGGGTCGATGACGCCGTACAGGATGTCGACGACGTAGTTACCGAGCACGACGCTCACGGCGGCGGCGAAGAAGACGAACTGGACGACCGGGTAGTCCCGTCCCAGAATGGAGTGCACCAGCAGGTTGCCGATTCCCGGCCAGTTGAACACCACTTCGATCAGCACGAGACCGCTGACCGCCTGCAGCATCGACGTCGGGAAGAGCGTTATGACCGGCAGACTGGCGTGCTTCGAGACGTGCTTGAGCCGCTTCTTCGAGGGGAGACCGGTGATGCGGTGGTAGTAGGTGAAGTCCTGCCCCATCACTTCGGTCACGCTCGTCCGCATCACCAGCAGCGGCGAGTACACGTACCGGAGTATCACCGCCGTGAACGGCAGGATGTAGTGGTGGAGGAAGTTCTGGGTGAAGTACGGCCGCCACCACGGCCACTCCGGGTGGAGCGCGAGAAAGCCCGGTGAGAACATCCCCGACGTCGGGAACAGGTCGAGGTACATCGCGAACACCACCACGAGGATGATGCTCAGGAAGAACGAGGGCATCGTCCCCATGACGAAGAACGGGATGATGCCGTAGCTCTCCAGTTTGGTCCCGCGCTTGGACCCGAGGACGGCGCCGACTATCGACCCGATGATGTAGAACGCCACCGTCGCCGGTCCGACGAGGATGAACGTGTTGAATATCTTCATCCGAACGAGTTCCCACACCGGGACCCCGCTCGTCAGCGAGTTCCCGAGGTTGAACGTCGCCAGACTCCGCACGTACTGCAGGTACTGGATGTGTATCGGTTCGTCGAGACCCCATCGCGCACGCGCCGCGGCGACGGCTTCCGGACTCGCTCCCGAGTTCAGCATGAGCGTCCCCGGGTCGCCGGGCATCGCGCGGAACAGGAGGAACAGGAACGTCAGTATCCCCCACAGCAACAGGACCGTCTGGAGCGTCCGGTTGACGAAGTATCGTGCGGTCGACATCAGTCGTCACCCTCCGTGCCCGTGGCTCGCTGATTCGCGGACGCCCCGTCCGCTCCGGTCTGTACGCGTCGTTCGTGGTCGTAGTGGAGGTGACACGCCACCTCTCGTTCCGCTCCGTGTTCGACGTTCATCGGGGTTTTCTCGCAGATGTCCATCCGGTCCGGGCACCGGTCGCGGAACCGGCATCCGCTTCCCAAGCCTATCGGGTCCGCGACGGCACCCTCTATCGACGTTCGGTCCCGTTGGTGATGGGGGTCCGGTATCGGTACGGCCGAGACCAGTTCCTGGGTGTACGGGTGTTTGGGGTCGTCCAGCAGCGTCTGCGTCGGTGCCGACTCCACGATTCGTCCGAGGTACATCACCTTGATCTGGTCGCACACGTATCCGACCGTCGAGAGGTCGTGCGAGATGTATATCATGCTCACCCCGAGTTCGGTCGTCAGGTCCGAGAGCAGGTTGAGTACGGACGCCTGCGTGGACACGTCCAGCATGGAGACGGGCTCGTCGGCCAGAATCACGTCCGGTTCGGTCACGAGCGCTCGAGCGATCGAAACGCGTTGTTTCTCCCCGCCGCTCAACTGCTGCGGGAGGCGGTTGAGGTAGTTCCTGGCCGGGTTCAGCTCCACCTGTTCGAGGACGTCCAGAATCCGCTCCTCGCTCGCCTCCATGTCGTGGATCTTGAGCGGTTCCTTCAGCGTCTCCTGGACGGACATCTTCGGATCGATCGAGTTGAACGGGTCCTGGAAGATGATCTGCACGTTTCGACGGAACGCTTTCCACTCGCTGCGGTCGAACGACGAGAGCGGCGTCCCGTCGTACCTGATTTCACCGCCCGTGGGGTCGTGGAGGCCCATCAGCGTCTTGAGCAGGGTCGTCTTCCCGCACCCGCTCTCGCCGATGACGCCGACGACCTCGTTCTCGTCGAGCGTGAACGAGACGCCGTCGACGGCCTTCACGTACTCGTCGCTGCCGAAGAGCGAATCGAGGAACCCCGAGCTCCGGCTGAAATACTTCTCCATCTCGTCCAGTTCCATCAGTGGGTCGTTCACGATTGGTCACCTCGTATCGCCGCCAGACTCTCCGCCGGGTCCTCTTGCTCGAATATCTCGTTCGTTCTGAAGCACGCCGCACGGTGGCCATCGGCCGACGTGTCGCTGGCTTCGAGTGGGGGCGCTGCCTCGCGACAGCCCTCCTCGGCCCACGGGCACCGGTTCGCGAACGTGCAGTAGTCCACGTCGCCGAACTGCTGCGGGGGCGTCCCCTCGATGGTCTCCAGTTCCCGGTCGGGGAATCGGATGTCCGGGAACGCCCGCTGGAGCAGGTACGAGTACGGGTGTTTCGGGTCGTCGTACACGTCGGTTATCGGACCGGTCTCGGCTATCTGCCCGCCGTGCATCACCGCCAGTTCGTCGCACGACTCGAAGACCAGGCTGATGTCGTGCGTGATGAGGATCATGCTGGTCTCCGTCGAGTCGCGAATCTCGTCCAGATACTTGAATATCTGGTCCTGCATGATGACGTCCAGCGCCGTCGTCGGTTCGTCGGCGATGACGATAGACGGCTGGAGGAACAGCGCGAGGGCGATGATAGCGCGCTGTTGCATCCCCCCGGAGAACTGGTGGGGGTAGTCGCGGATGCGGTTCTCCGGCAGTCCGACCACCTCGAACATCTCCTCGAACTGCGCGAGTGCCTCCTCCTCGGAGAGGTCCGTGTGGACGTTGGCTATCTCGAGCGCCTGTTCGCTGAGTCGCTGCATCGGGTCCAGACTGTTCATCGACGCCTGCGGGATGTACGCGATCTCCTTCCAGCGAACCTTCTCGTTGAGTTCGGCGTCGCCGAGGTCCTGTAGTTCCTCGCCCCTGTACTTCAGTTTCCCCGACGCGATGCGACCGTTGTCGTCCAGACCGCCGATGATGGACTTCGCGAGCGTGCTCTTCCCGCATCCGGACTCGCCGACGAGGCCGAAGTACTCCCCGTCTTCGACCGTGAAGTCGGCGTTCGAGACGGCCGTGAGCGGCCCCTGACGGGTGTCGTACTCGATAGTCAGATTCTCGACTTCGAGCAGCGGTTCGCTCGACATTACGGACCAGCCCCCGTGACGGACCGCTCGTCTTCGTCGCTGTCTTCGAGTTGCCGACCGATCATGAACGCCGACATCACGGTCAGCGAGATGAGGATTCCCGGTGGGAGCGACCACCACGGCGCCTGAACCATCGTCCCCGACTGGTAGGCGTTCCGAATCATCACGCCCCAGGAGGGGATGAACGGACTCGAGACCCCGATGAACGCGAGTCCGGCGTTGACGAGTATCGCGTATCCGACGCCCAGCGAGAAGAACAGCGCCGCCATCGGAGCGATGTTGGGGAGGATGTGCTTGACGATGATGCGGATGCGACTGGACCCGGTGGCTTTCGCGGCGAGGATGAACGGTCGCTCCTTGATTTGAATCACCTGCGACCGCAGCACGCGAGCGTTGCCGCGCCAGAGGATGAGGCCGATGACGATGATAGAGGCGAAGAATCCGACCTCGAGGAAACTGACCAAGACGATGGCGAACGGAATCGTGGGCACCGAGTACGCGAAGTCGGTGATTCGCATGAGCGTCGACTCCACCCATCCGCCGACGTACCCGGCGAGGACGCCGACCGTCATCCCGATTCCGATGATGATAGCTCCGCCTACGAAGCCCGTGATCACCGTCGGCTGGACGCCGTAGACGAGTCGCGAGAGGACGTCACGCCCGCTCGAGGTGGTCCCCAGCGGGTGGGCTATCGACGGCGGCTGCGAACGGAGGATTCCGCCTTCGCTCGCGTAGAAGACGCGATCGTAACTGTACGGCGTGATCTCCTGACCCACCACCGCGAGAACCAAGAGCGCAGAGAGGTACAGGAACGCGAATCTCGACGTCGGGTCCCGCCAGATGGCCTTGAATCCGCGGCTCAGGTTCCGGATAAGGTATGATTGGTCACGACCGATCTCTTTTCCGAGGACATTCATTGGTATAGTATTCCATGCCATTGTGGTCCATAGTCACTCTTAATTTTTACGGTAAGAACGGTTCTCGGCGCAGCCTGGTCGCCGAACCGGCAGGGGCGTCGCTACTCGGAACGGGGCCTCGTTCGAACGATGCGAAGAGCAAGGTATGCAGTCGTAATTCGGAATGACTCGCCCACACCAGTCGGTTCTGCGGCCGGTCTATCGTGGCGACGGCCGTCTCACGAGCGGTGGTCGGTGTATCCTTCGAACCGGGTTATCGAGAGGTCGTCGTAGTAGTCCGTCGGGTCGTCGTCGAGCACCTGCTGTGCGATCATCTTTCCGACTGCCGGAGCGAGTTGGATTCCGGACGTGTGGAAGGCCGCGATGGAGAAGCCTTCGAGGTCGGTCCAGCCGACGACCGGGTTCTTGTCCGGCGTGATGGACCGAATCCCGACCCACTCTTCGACCACCTTCGCGTCGATGAGGTCGGGGACCAGGCGTTGGAGGAGGTCGATTCCCCGGTCCCGGATCTCCTCGGGTACCGTCTCGCCCATCGTCCTCGGGTCGTACACCGTCGCGTCCTCGTACACGTCGCCCGGATTGTACCCGATGAGGAACTCGTCCTCACTCCGACGGTGGAACGTGTAGGGTGACTCGAAGTGATTGATGGCCGGGAGCGTGTAGTCGGACTGGTCGTCGGGCCGTAACACGAGTATCGGAGCGATAGTGTGTTTGACCGGCAGTTCGATCCCGACCGATTCGGCGAGTTCGATGTTCCAGGGCCCCGCGGCGCAGATGACCTCGTCTAGTTCGACCTCCTCGCCGCCATCCGTTACCAGACCCGTCGCCCGGCCCCCGTCCGTCGTTATCTCCTCGACGGCGGTGTTCGCACGCACGTCGACGCCGTTGTCCTTCGCGCGTTCGAGGAACTCGTACGCCAGTTCCTGCGGCCGGTCCATGTAGCCGACCTTCGGTCGGAACAGCGCTCCCTCGATCGGTTCCTCGTCGACCGGCGGCAGGAGCAGTTTCTCCTTGATCGCGTCGCCGTCGATGTACTCGACCAAGTCCCTGTCGAACCCCATGCCCATCTTTCCGAAGTAGGTATCCCCGTCCGTCCGAACCGCCTCTTCCATCCTGTCGGCGTTGTCCGCTTCGGTCGCCGCCGTCAGGATTCCCATCGACGTGTATCGAGGGTTCACGCGAGGCTCTCTGAAGAAGCGGTTGTAGAGCTTCATGCCGTAGCGCTTCATCCTGTACTGGGTCTCGTCTCCGTAGAATCCGTACTGGGCGACGGACTTGTAGGTCGTCTCCGATGCCGGCGACTGGCGCTCGAAGACGACGACGGAGTCGTCGGTCCGCTGGCTGAGGTGATACGCGATACTCGCACCCGCTATACCGCCCCCTATGATTCCGTATGTCGAACTCACAACAGTGTCTCACCGCGCGTGTTCGTAAAACTTTGGGAGGGAGTCGCCCGCCCGTCGCCAACGGGCGAGGGGTCGCTCGTCGCAGTACTGAAGTTCGCCGGATACCCGCGAATCCGGCCCGTCCGACGCTATCCGACGGATGCAACGGGCGTACGCAGAACCGGCAGCGCGGAGCGTTTGATATGTTCATACAAATTTATGGAGGACAAGCTCGTCGGTCCCAGTATGAACGAGAACCGCCGAACGATACAGTCGGTCGAGAACGCACGGGAGATAATGGCCGTTCTCGAAGAGCGAGGCGGGGCGTCGGTCGCCGAAGTGACCGAGCAGGTGGAGTTGACGAGGGGCACCGTCCACACGTATCTGGTCACGCTCAACGAGGAGGGCTTCATCCGGAAGTCCAGCGACGGCGAGTACGACCTCAATCTGAAGATACTCGACCTGGCATCCTCCATCAGAGAACGCCAGCCGATATACAGACACGGGCGGAACGAAGCCAACGAACTGGCGATAGCGACGGGTGACGTGACGCATCTCGCCGTCGAGTCCGACGGCGTCGTCTACATGCTGTACTCCTCGCGAGGGTCGCTCAAGCAGGAAACCCCGAGCAACGGGCGGTTACCGATGCACGCCTCGGCCACCGGAAAGGCGCTCCTCGCGAAGATGTCCGACGACCGCGTCGAGGAGATCATCGACCAACACGGGCTCGAATCGCTCACCACGCACACGATAACCGACCGCGAACAACTCTACGAGGAGTTGGAGACGGTCCGAGAACGAGGATACGCCAACAACTATCAGGAACAAACGGTGGGAGCGCAGACGTACGCGACCGACGTGCAACTCCCCGACGGCTCTCTCGCCGGGTCCATCGGAATCAGCGGGACGATAGGACGGTTCGAGACGAAAGACACCGACGAGCTAGTCCAGACGATGATCGAAGCCGCCAACCAGATCGAAATCAACATCCAGCGGGCACGGTCGTGAAGCGGTGACGACGACCGCTGAGACGCTCGAGCGGGAACGTCGCGTACCAGCCGATTTACCCCCAGTTCTACCCGGGCTCTCGTCCGGTCGCTACGTACTTTACTCCGGTATAGACTCGAGTTGTCGATATGCTCAAACGAATGTCCGACGAGAAGGGTTTTTCGGCGAATGCAGTTCAGTAAGAATATATATGACAGGGACGGAACATTCCCGAAAGGAGGGACGACAGGATGACGCTCGATGCCGCCCCACCGTCTCGGTGCGTTCGATTCCCTCGACCCGTCCGAAACACCGGACACCGAACTACGTGCGAGGGATGTTTCGAACGATCACAGACTGGTGCCGACGTTGGCGAGAGCGAGCGAACTGGTCGCGGTGGGTCGGCGAACGGCACCACGACCCCGACGTGAGAGCCTCACTCGCCGCCGCCGTCCCTCTCGGTGTGGATTCGTTTGATATGCTCAACACGCACGTCTCCGACGAATCCGGAGCTTCTGACGCTCTATGAGGACGGTTTCGAGTCACCATTACAATCATAGTTTCGTAATTCCGATTCGGCACCCGAACCGACACGTGACGAGGTTTGCCTCCGGACCTCCGAGTAATCCGTTACAACAATAGCACTGCAATGGCAGACGACAGACGAGTGACGAACGGACGCTCTCGGACCGACTGGCGACGAACCGGACGTCGTCCGATGCTGCGCCGATACCGTCGTCGTGGTCTGACGCTGACACTCGGACGAGAGCCGGTCGGTTCCGGTCGGAGACGTCTGCAGAGCGGTGCAGTCATCGAGACGAGAGACGCCGGCGTGTCGTTTCCGTCGGTCGAACGTCGAAGGGGGCCAAGCGAGGGCCGTGTTTCTGTCGGAGGCGACGCGGCCGACGCCGAGTCCGACGTTAGACTTCGACCACGGTACGACCCGGGCCGCGACAGAGTCCTCGGACGGTCGGTCGAACTCCGTCCGCGTTCTGCGAGTCGATTAGCGAATTCTGCTTCCGTTTCCGGAGCTGATACTCTATTTGTCCCCGATAGCGAGCCCGAACAGCCGCATACAGTATTCATTCGATATATTCGTTAGTACATAGCCTCGTTCTGTAGTTCTCTGTGTTGTTTCTTCGGACAGCGCTTACACTCGGAAAGTCGACTTCCAACGAGCGAGCCACTACCAGGAGTGAGAGAGACGTCGACGCGCCGCCACTCGACGGTCCGTGGATATCCTCGGTGCCGACTCCGAGGTCCGTGAGGTAGTCGTCGCGGCCGCCGGTGGGTTCGATGGCGAGCGCCGAGGAGCAGCAGTCCGCACGCATCCAGACCGTTCCCGCACGTCGCAGGAACACCGCACACTCGACGAACGGCACCGACCGAAACGCTCGGCACGCCTACACGCTACCGCGATGCGGCTCCGACTCGTGGGAACTGTCCGTCTGCTTCGCGTTATCCGTCAGTGCGGACGACAGCAGCGTCCGCTCGGCCTTTCGGAGGTGTTCGTGCAGCGTCGCTCGGCTGATTCCCAGTTCCGCGGCGAGTTCCTCGTTCGTTATCTTCCGCGGCCAGTCGTAGTACCCCCGCGCGAGGGCTTCAGTCGCGACTTCGCGCTGCCGTTCGGTCAGGGGGGAGTCGGAGCCAGCTCTGAACTCCGTGAGTTTCCCGAGCGTGACGGTGCCGAACGACGCCAAATCGTCGAGAATGTCCTTCAGGTCTTCGCGCCGGAAGACGAGGACGTGGTACTCTCGCTGACGACCCGACACGGTGTTCGACCGCCGGAGCGTACCGTGGTTCTGGTAGATGGCCGAGTACGCCCCGCAGGAGGGCTTCGTCACGAGGAGGTTGTCGTCGTCGAGGCGCTTGACGTGTTCGACGTGGTCGGTCGCTTCGAGTTCTCGCTGGAACTCGTCGGCGTGCGGCCCGGCCCGGAGGACGAACGTCACGAACCCGTTCTGTATCTCCTCGATTTCGATGGGAATCGGCGTCTCGACGTCGGCCGTGAGTCGGCGGAGCACGCACTCTCGGTGCTGGGTGAAGTGAACTGTCGCGATGAACATCTGTGGGTTCCCGTGCCAACACTCCCCACGGACAAAAAGCTACGCGACGAGGGGGTGCGTCGACAGGGGGGTCCGGTCATATAAGCAGCCAACAGCTGTTGGGGAAATCCTTACTCCCCAATCTGCCGATGGATACGATGAACGATACCATATGACATACAATCTCGGCGTGGACGTGGGCGGGACGTTTACGGACGTCATCGTCTTCGACGAATCGACCCACGAACTCACGATAGACAAAGTGCTCTCGACACCCGCGAATCCGTCGGAGGGGGTGCTACGCGGTGTCGAGGAGGCGACGGAGAAGGCAGGCACGTCCGTCTCGGAACTCGACCTCCTGTTCCACGGCACGACGGTCGTGACGAACATGCTCTTGGAGGAGACGGGGTCGCGCGTCGGCCTCGTCACGACGGCGGGTCACGAGGACATCCTCCACCTGGCCCGCGCGTGGACGCCCGGTCCCCTGTACGGGTGGATGGGGATGGAGAAGCCGAACCCGCTCGCCGACCTCGTGGACACGCGCGGCGTGGCGGGGCGGATAACGTCGCCGTCGGGCGAGGAGACGGAGCCGCTCGACGAGGCGGCGGTCAGGGAGGCCGTTCGGGAACTCGACGACGCCGGCGTCGAGTCGCTGACCGTCGCCCTGTTGAACTCCTACCTCAACCCCGCACACGAGGAGCGAGTCCGCGAAATCGTCGCCGAAGAGGCACCCGAGCTTCCGGTGTCCATCTCCTCGGACATCGTCCCCGAGTACGGCGAGTACGAGCGGACGCTGACGACGGTCATCAACGACTACGCGCGCCCGACGGTCATCGACTACCTCGACGACCTGGACGACTCGCTGGCCGCGGCCGGGTCGTCGGCGACGATGAACGTGGTCCGCTCCGACGGCGGGCTGATGAGCACGGCGGCCGCCAAGGAGCGACCGGTCGAACTCGCGCTGTCGGGTCCGAGCGGCGGCGTCGTCGGCGCGGCGACCATCGCCGAGAAGAAGGGCGTCCCGGACGTGCTGACGCTCGACATGGGCGGCACCTCGACCGACGTGTCGCTCGTCGAGGCCGGCACGCCGGAGACGACGCGGCAGACGAAGGTCGGCTACCGGGAGTTCACGTCCCGGTCCGTCGACGTCAACACGGTCGCGCCGGCGGCGGGTCCATCGCCCGCGTCCAGTTGAACGGGTCGCTCCAGGTCGGCCCGGAGAGCGCCGGTGCGACCCGGGACCGGCGTGTTACGGGCAGGGCGGCGAGGAACCGACGGTGACGGACGCGAACGTCGTCCTCGGCCGCATCCCGGAGTCGGTCCAACTCGGCGGCCGGATGGCACTCGACAGAGAGGCGGCCCACGAGGCCGTCGCGACGATCGCCGAGGAGCGAGATACGAGCGTCGAGGAGGCCGCACAGGCCATCCTCGACATCGTCAACGAGAACATGCACAGCGCGCTCCGGGTCGTCTCGGTCGAACGCGGCTACGACCCGCGGGAGTTCGGCCTCGTCGCGTTCGGCGGCGCCGGGCCGATGCACGCCAACGCGCTGGCGGACGTGATGGGCGCGTACCCCCTCGTCGTCCCGCCGGGACCGGGCGTCATGTCCGCGTTCGGCTTCCTCACGTCCGACATCCAGAACGAGTTCGCGGAGACCTATCTGGAGACGGAGGAGGACGTCGACGGCGGGGACATCCACGACGAACTCCGAGCGCTCGAAGCCGAGGCGAGCGAGTGGCTCGCCTCCGAGGGAGTCCCCGAGGAAGACCACGCGTTCGACTACTTCGCCGACTGCCGGTACTTCCGGCAGGACATCCAGATGTCGATTCCGGTGACCGTCGAGAACCTCCGCGGCGAGAGCGGACTCGCGGAGATAAAGGGCGACTTCGAGGCCCGGCACGACCGCCAGTTCGGGTTCTCGCTCGACGCGCCCCTCGAAATCGCGAACCTCCGCGTCGTCGGCAAGGGGACCCTGCAGGGCGTCACCATCGAGGAACACGCGCTCACCGGTGCCGACCCGAGCGACGCCGAACTCGGCACGAGCGAGGTGTACTTCGACGACGAGTACCGCGAGACGACCATCTACGACCGCGGCGAACTCCGACCGGGCAACGAACTCGTCGGCCCGGCCATCGTCACCGACGACGACTCGACCGTCGTCCTGCAACCGGACCACGTCGCGACCATCGACCGCTACGCCAACATCGAGATTACCAGAGGAGAGAGCCAATGAGCGACGCACCACCAGAGTTCGTCGGCGACCACGACGTCGACCAGACCACCCTCGACATCATCGAGAGCACGCTCTCGAACGTCCGCTACGAGATGGACCGCGTGCTGGAGACGACGGCCATCAGCCCCGTCATCCGCGAACAGTCCGACCAGTTCCCCCTCATCGCGGACGCGCAGGGGCGGATGGTGATGGGCCAGTTCGGGTCCGCCATCGACACCATCCTCGCGAACTCGCCGTTCGACCGCGAGGACCTCGAAGACGGCGACGTGATAGCCACCAACGACCCCTACATGTGCGCCGGCGCCGTCTCGCACACGCCGGACATGCTCCTGTTGCGGCCCATCTTCTACGACGGCGACCTCGTGGGGTTCTCCAGCCAGTGGGGTAACCTGATGGACGTCGCGGGAAGACGCCCGGCAGCATGCCCGTACAGGCTACCACCATCTTCGAGGAGGGGATGCGCCTCCCGCCGGTCAAACTCTACAAGCGCGGCGAAATCGACAGCGAACTGCTCGAATCGTTCGCTCACAACACGCGCCTGCCCGAACACGCGGAGGCCGACATCAAGGCGCTCGCGGCGGGAACGAAGGCCGCCGAGACGCGGATACAGGAACTCTGCGACCGGTTCGGTAAGGAGACGTATCTCGAAGCCTGCGACGCCATCCTCGACCGCACCCGCGACGGGATGATAGACCTCATCCACGAGTTCGTTCCCGAGGGCGAGCGGTACACGTTCGAGGACCACGTGGACGACGACGGCATGGGGAACGGGCCCATCAAACTCCACCTCGAAATCTACCGCGAGGGCGACACGGTCTACCTCGACTGGACCGGCACGGACGCGCAGGTGCCGGGGACGGTGAACTTCCTCCTGAACGAGAAGATGTTCAAGATGTTCACCGGCGTGTTCCTCATCATGGCGTTCGACCCGCTTCTCACCTTCAACGACGGCTACTACGACCTGTTCGAGGTCACGCTCCCGGAGGGGTCGGTGCTGCAACCGGAGTTCCCGGCACCCCTCGGCAACCGACTGCGACGATGGCCCGGCAGTTCGACGTGCTGCAGGCGACGTTCTCGAAACTCATCGACGGCTTCTCCGTCGCCGGCAGTTACGGCACCTCGCCGAACCTCGTGTACGCGGGGACGGACTCCGACGGCAACGACTTCCAGATGCTTGAGATCCTCTACGGGGGGATTCCGGCCCGTCCCGGCGGCGACGGCCTCGACGGCCACTCGTGGTGGCCGCTGTTCCGCACGGTGCCGGCGGAGTACCAGGAGGCGTACTACCCGCTGACGATAGACGAGTACAGCACGCGCGCGGACACGGGCGGCGCCGGCGAGTTCCGCGGCGGCCACGGCATCACGAAGGTCTACACGTTCGAGGAGGACGGCGCCATCACGTTCCAAGACGACCGCGCGCACACGTACCCGTGGGGCGTGGACGGGGGCACGCACGCGCAGACGAGCGAGAAGACGCTGATTCGGACCGACGGCACCGAAGAAGACCTCCCCTCGAAGGTCGAGAACGTCGCCGTGTCGGCCGGTGACAGGCTCGTCTTCAGCACCGCGGGCGGCGGCGGACTGGGCGACCCCCTCGACCGCGACCCGGACGTCGTCGCCGGAGAGGTCGAACGCGGACTCGTCTCCGAGTCGGCCGCTCGCACCGAGTACGGCGTCGTCCTCGCCGACGACGGCACCGTGGACGAGGCCGCGACCGAGGACCGGCGCGCGGAGATTCGCTCGACCCGCGGCGACCCACAGCAGTTCGACTACGGCCCGTTACCGGACGAAGAGACGCTCTCGGAACGCATCGCCGAGGAACGCCGGACGTCGAGAACCGGCACAGCTGAACGACCCGAGCCCACCACACAATGGACAGTCCACACGACGTCGACGCCGGCGACGGTGACGCCGAGTACGAAGCCGCCGACTACGACGACGCGGCCTTCGGCGCGAGCGTCGGCCTCGGCGACCGGCCCGCACTGCTCGTCGTCGACCTGATAAACGCCTTCACCGACCCGGAGACGGACCTCGGCTCGGACGTCACCGACGTGCTGGAGCAGACGGCTCGTCTGCTCGCGGCGTTCCGCGAACACGACCTGCCGCGGTACTTCACCACCGTCGCCTTCGAGGAGTCCTACGGCGACGCCGGACGTTTCATCGAGAAGGTGCCGGCGCTCCGCGAACTGAAACTCGGTACCGAGGCGGTCGAAGTCGACGACCGGGTCGCGCCCGAAGGCGACGAGCGAGTCGTCCTGAAGAAGTACGCGAGCGCCTTCTTCGGCACGGACCTGCAGACCGAACTGACGACGAACGGGGTGGACACGCTCGTCATCACGGGCGTGACGACGAGCGGATGCGTCCGCGCGACGGCGGTCGACAGCCTCCAGCACGGCTACCGCACCGTCGTCCCCGCAGACGCGGTCGGTGACCGCGCCGAGGGACCGCACCGCGCCAACCTGTTCGACATCGACGCGAAGTACGGCGACGTCGTCACGACCGACGCCGTCCTCAAACACCTCTCTACCAATGACTGACGAACCCGCAGACCCGACCGTATCGAAACCGACTAGCCCGCGTCTCCCCTGTGAGCGGCCATGACCGAGTACGGTGCCGCACTCCGCGACCACCTCGACAGCGACGGGATGCTGGTCTGCCCCGGCGTCCACGACCCGCTCACGGCCGCCGTCGCCGACGCCGTCGGCTTCGACACCATCTACATGACCGGCTACGGCACGTCGCTGTCGAAGATCGGCTACCCCGACGCCGGTTTCATCACGATGCCGGAGATGATAGACAACGCCGCGAACATCCAGGAACGCATCGACGTCCCGTTGATCGCCGACGCCGACAACGGCTACGGCAACGCGACGAACGTCGTCCGGACCGTCCGCGAGTACATCAAGGCCGGCGTCGGCGGCATCCACATCGAGGACCAGACGTTCCCCAAGCGCTGTGGACACACGAAAGGGCGACAGGTGATACCGCGGGAGGAGGCGGTCGGGAAGATAGCGGCCGCGGCCGACACGCGTGACGAACGCGGCGAGGAGTTCGTCCTCATCGCCCGCACCGACGCCCGCGGGACCGGCGGCGGGTCGCTGGACGAGGCCATCGGCCGCGTCAACGACTTCCTCGACGCCGGTGCCGACGTGGCGTTCGTCGAGGGACCGACCGACGAGGCCGAACTCAGGCGCATCGGCGACGCGGTGGACGGACCGCTCGTGTACAACTTCGTCGGCGACCTCGGCTCCTCGCCGTACGTCGACCTGTCGTCGCTCGAAGACTGGGGCTTCGACGTGGTGCTGTTCCCCATCGCCGCGACGCTCTCGACCATCGCCAACGCCTACGCCGACCTCAGCGCCTTCGCCGACGACCCCGTCGCGGCGATGCGCGACATCGACGACGCGTTCAACGAGACGCCGGTCGGGAGTCTCCACGAGTTCTCCGGCTTCCCCGAAGTCGTCGAGTGGGAGCGGGCGTACCTCCCCGACGAGGAACAGGAGAAGTACGAGGGGTCACTCGGCGACGACGTCGAGTGAACCGAACGCGCCGATAGCGGACCGGTACCGACCGGCCGACTCTCGGGAGCGGTCCGTTCCCGCCGCGACTGGCACCTCGCTAGAAGAGGTCCCACAGGACCGACCGCAGCCTGTAACTCAGCGAGTCGTTCTGATAGCCGGTCCACCCGCTCATTCCGCCCCGGAGCGTCACCGCGTCGTACCCCTCGTCCGCGAGCAGACTGGTCGCTCGCTTCGCGACCACGCCCATCTTGCAGACGACGACCACGTCTCTGTCCGTCGGAATCTCTCCGAGTCGGTCGCGAAGCGCGGATTCGTCGCCCTGTCGCAACTCGTCGTAGACGGGGACGTTCCGGCTCTCCTCGATAGAATTCGCTCGGAAATCGGACTCCGGGCGGATGTCGAGCAGGAACGGTTCGTCTCTCGTCCCCGAGCGGATGCGCTCGTCCAGTTCGTTCGGACGGATACTGCTCACGGAGGTAATAGCGCGCTCGGCGCACAAAACCGCACCGTTTCGGCGTTGTCGACGGCGTTCGCGGAACACCCGCCGAACGGTGCCGCTCCGAACGCCGTTCGTACTGGAAAGACCCCTTCGAGAGACCGGCCACCGGCGTCTCCTTGCGACCGTCGCCGTCCGACGTGTCGAATAGAAATAATCGTACTTAAGTCCGAGTCGGCGTCGCTCGGCGCCGTCTCGTGTTCGCCACAGTCGAGGAGAACGAGAGCGGACTGCAGATTCGCTTAGGGACGTGCTACAGGGTTCAAAACGCACGAGAGCCACGCACATCCCGCGTCTTCACTGCGAGAGAGCTCTCGAAGGACGAACTCGCGGTAGATGCGCACGAACCGAGTTCGAGCGTGCTCAGATGCCTCGTTCCGGGACAGCGTGAGGTGCCTCGAGTGAGAGAAGTACCCGCAGTCGTCGCGCTCTCTCGTCCGCTCGTCTCGTGGGTCCGAACCGAGTTGCGTACAAATACTTAAGATTACCGTGGGCCGTTCTTCCGGTCGTAAGCGGCGAATCTCTGGTTGCGTCGAGAACGCCGTCGACCAGTCCGGCCACGGAGGCGACACCGAACCTCGACGGTCCGGTCGGCGCCTCCTCGGCGTGTCTCCCCGAAGTCCGACAACCGCCCGTTAGACGCCGAGAGACGTTACGATAGTAGGTATGTAATGCTTCCACCCGTACATCCCTCCTCTTCACAGGCGGCAGTCGGTCCACTCGCCGGAACCGAGGCCCCGACGCTCGGCGTGCGTGAGACCGAACCACTACATTCAATAGATTTACATAACCATCTTTCAACTAATTCTGGAACGTCGTATTCGAAGGGATAGGAGACCATCTCGCTTCGGGTGCCAGTTCGGTCGGTCGGCTCAGTTCAGAAATCACAGTGGTGCGGTCAGGTGGTTTAATTCCAAAATTCGCGGTGCGGGATCGTGGTGCAGAATGGCTGACTCGTGGAGACGCACCTCCGTACACGCATAATTAGACGTTTCGTCGAACGGAAAAACAGCTACGGGAGAGAACCGGAACGCGAGTGTGAAACGAACGACTGCGGCCACGTCGCCGCACGAACGGCGACCGGAAGCGTGTCAGGCCGTCGAACGAGACGGAGTGCGTGAGATCACCCGTCCGAGTCGGTTGTCGCCGCCTCGAGAGCGTCCTGAGACGTTGACGAACGTTCGTGCACAATACTTTTGCGGATAGAGCGGCGTGTCTATGGTATGTCACAACAATACAAGAATATAAAAACTGCCGAGAACGTGTTCACCATTATCGAAAAGATAGAGCAACTCGACCAGCCGACCTGTTCGGAACTCACGGCCCACGTGGGACTCTCCGCCAGTAGCGTCTACAACTACCTCAGGACACTGGAGGAGTGGGGGTACGTCATCAGAAACGACGGGCGATACAGACTCACCCTCAAGTTCCTGCAGAAGGGACGCGCCGTGCGGAACTCCTACCCCATCATGCACGCCGCCACCGAACCCATCGACGTTCTCTCGAAGGTCATCGACGAGTACATCTCGGTGTTCGTCAAGGAGGGGGTACACGCCGTGATGATACACGAGGCGAACAGTCACCACGCCGTTCACGTGCCCCCGCCGTTCCTCGGGGAACCGTTCCACCTCGGGAAGGTGCCGCAGGGGAAGGTGATACTCGCGCAGATGCCCGAATCGGACCGTCGCGAGATTCTCTCCGGCAACGGCCTCGATTCCGAGACGACCGAACGACTGGAGACCGAACTCGAAGACATCCGAGAGAGGGGACTAGCGGTGGACGAGGGACAGAGTCACGAGAACATCTGGGCCGTTGCCGCGCCGGTGAAAGTGGGCGACGAAATCTACGGTTCCCTCCTCATCAGCACGGTCCTGCACCGACTGGACGAACGCCGAGCGAATCGGGAACTGCCGAACTTGCTCGTCCAGACGGTCAAAGAGGTCGAACACCGCCTCTCACGGTACGACTTCGACGACCTGTACTCCACTGGTGATCCCCCACCCCCGGAGTGTCGGTTCGCCCGTCGGAGCGGTTCCGTTCCACCGCCCCACCCGTGTGATAAATCATTAAGCTTATCATGTGAGAGGATGACATGACACAGTGATGTCGCTGGAACAACCAGAAGCCACTGCCGCTGAGGAACCGCATCCCGAAATCGCCGGTCTGTTGGAACAGATGGGTGCCGCGCCGGCGCCGTCGTTCTCGTCGCTGTCGCCGACGGGAGCGCGTCAGTTGATGAAACACATGTTCCCGGACCCCGACGAGCCCGAACCGGTGGGTGACGTCATGGACCTGCATCTCGGCGACGACGGCGTCCCGGTGCGCGTCTACGTCCCCGAGGGACAGGGGCCGTACCCGACGGTGGTGTACGTCCACGGCGGGGGCTGGGTGCTCGGCGACGTCGACACGCACGACGAGACCTGTCGGGCGATAACGAACGCGACGGACGCGATGGTGGTGTCGGTCGACTACCGGCTCTCGCCGGAACACACGTTCCCGACACCGCTGGAAGACTGCTACACCGCCCTCGAGTGGGTGTTCGACGACGCGCAGACGATGCAGGTGGACACGGACAACGTCGCCGTCGCCGGTGACTCGGCCGGTGGCAACCTGGCCGCCGCACTGGCGTTGATGGCCCGTGACCGTGGGGGCCCGGACATCGACCGACAGGTGCTCATCTATCCGGTCACCGACCACTCGTTCGACACCGAGTCGTACGAAGAGAACGGGGCGGGGTACCTGCTCTCGAAGGAGGACATGGAGTGGTTCTGGGACCACTACCTCGAGTCCGACGTGGACGGGAAGAACCCGTACGCCTCGCCGCTTCAGGCCAAGAATCTGGAGGGACTCCCGCCGGCGACGGTTCTCACCTGCGGGTTCGACCCCCTCCGCGACGAGGGGGCGGCGTACGCTCACCGACTGGAGGAGGCGGGCGTCTCGGTCAACCACATCAACTACGACGACGCCATCCACGGCATCGCCCAGTTCCTGGTCGAACCGATGGACCTGACCCGGTCCCGCGAACTGATAGACGACGTGGCCGCCGACCTGACGGCGACGTTCGAGTAGGGACCGCACCCATCCCACTTTTTCGAGGGCGACGGTCGTATCCCAGACCGACAGTCGACGCCCGCGTCCGTCACCGAGTAGCCGGACCGAACCGAGAGGACCTACCGGTAGATTTATGACTTCAGACTTACACATGAACAATCGGGTAATACCATGTCAGAGACTACCTCACACGATAGTGTTGGGGCTACAGCGGGGACAGACTACGACGCAATTATCGTCGGGGCTGGGTTCTCGGGGCTGTACGAACTCCACCGACTCCGAGACGAACTGGGACTGTCGGTCAAGGTCATCGAGAAGGCAGACGACGTGGGCGGCACGTGGTACTGGAACCGGTATCCCGGCGCTCGGTGCGACAGCGAGAGTCACATCTACTGCTACTCGTTCAACGAGGACATCCTGCAGAACTGGGAGTGGAGCGAACGCTATCCCGAACAGCCGGAGGTGCTGGAGTACCTCCGATTCGCCGCTGACGAACTGGACCTGCGGCGGAACATCGAGTTCGAGACGGAGGTGACCTCGGCGGCGTTCGACGAGGACTCCGGCACGTGGCGCATCAGCACCGACGACGGAGAGACCGTCTCCTCGCAGTTCTTCGTCACCGCCGTCGGCTGCCTCTCCGAGCCCTACATCCCGGACTTCGAGGGCATCGAATCGTTCGAGGGGTTCTGGACGCACACGGGGAAGTGGCCGCACGAACCCGTCGACTTCGAGGGTAAGCGCGTCGCGGTAATCGGCACGGGGGCGACCGGCATCCAGGTGATTCCGGAAGTCGCGAAGTCCGACCCCGAGCATCTGACCGTGTTCCAGCGGACGCCGAACTACGCCGTCCCCGCGCGCAACCGACCGCTCGACGACGACGACTGGGAACTGATACAGTCGAACTACGACGAAATCCTCCAACGCGCACACGACTCGGGGTTCGGGTTCCCGTTCGAGGTGGGACAAGAGACGGCGGCGGACATGACGATGGAGGAAGTCGAAGAGGCGTTGGAACCGCGCTGGCAGGAGGGCGGTTTCAGGTTCCTGCTCGCCTTCGAGGACCTGCTGGTCAACGAGGAGACCAACGAGAAGGTGTCCGAGTTCCTCCGCGGCAAGATCCGCGAGACGGTCGACGACCCGGAACTGGCCGAGAAACTCGCCCCGAAGGACCACTACTACGCGACGAAGCGACCGCCCCTCCACACCGACTACTACGAGACGTACAACAGGGACAACGTGAGTCTCGTGGACGTCACGGAGAACCCGATAGAGCGAATCACGCCCGACGGCGTCCAGACCGCCGATGGCCACCACGACTTCGACATGATAATCTACGCCACCGGCTTCGACGCGATGACGGGGACGCTCTTGCAGATAGATATCGAAGGGCGCGACGGACTGACGCTCGAAGAGAAGTGGGAGGACGGTCCGCAGACGTACCTCGGACTGACGCTCCACGGCTTCCCGAACATGTTCACCATCACGGGGCCGCAGAGTCCGTCGGTGCTCAGCAACATGCCGGTGTCGATAGAGCACCACGTCGAGTGGGTCTCGGACACCATCGAGCATCTCGTCGACAACGACATCCAACTCATCGAACCGACGAAGGCGGCCGAGGAGGCGTGGACGACTCACAACCGTCAGGTGGCCGAATCGACGCTGTACACGACCGTCGATTCCTGGTACATGAACGAGAACATCCCGGACAAGCCGACGGTGTTCACCCCGTACCCCGGCGGCGTCGACCTCTACCACGACACCATCCTCGAAGTGGCCGAGAAGGGCTACGAGGGCTTCGAGCTAACCGAGTCGGTCCAGCAGTTGGGTCAGGAGGGCGAGCAACCGCAACTCAGCGTCATGAAGGGAGACTGACGCGGCGGGCGGCGTCCACCCACGGACGAACCCGTGAACTGCGGGACCCATCGGGCAAGACCCGACCGATGTCGTAGCGGTCACCGTTCGGCACCGGTCTACCTCCCCTCGCCGACGCTCTCGGCGAGTCGGGAATCGCTTCGAGAGCGCCGTCTATCGGCGTCTGAATCCACTTGTATCCTGAGTAAGATTTATACTATATTGTTGTGAAAGAGAGAGGTATGGTACAGACGTGCCACGTCTGTGGGAGTACAGTCGTCGAGGACGGAGTGACAGTCGCTCAGAGCGACAGCGGCTTCGTGTGCGCGGACTGCGGTGAGGTGACGTGCACGGGCTGTCAGTCCATCGGCCTCTCGAAGAACACCAACCACTGTCGACGGTGCAGGGGGTAGCCGCCCGCGACTCCGAACTGCGCCGACGAACGAGCGTGGTCGAGGCGAATCGGCGCGACGAACAGACGGTGTAGCGGACGTCCGGCCGGATAATCGTCCGTCTCTCCTCACTCGTACCCACTCAGTCGCGACAGTCGCCGACGCTCCGACGCTCCATCTGGTCTCGTCGCAGAACGTGGCCGACGGTCCAAACGAAGTCGAGTGTCCGATACGGGTGAGTGTATCTATAGTAGTCGGATTCGGACCCTTCTAGTCGTGCTTTCCGAGTTATTCGAGCGATCTGTATCGTTTAGAGCTATTTGAGAGTAAGTAGTCGAGGTTCAAAAATACGAATAGAGCGTCTGTTACTCAATGGGTGCACAATGCCCATCGAAGTCCGGGGGAACGCCAGCGGTCGGCCGTCTGCTCCGGTCGGTCGCGAGAGTATCCGAGGTGCGGTCGCTCCGTAGACGGTCGTGGCCACTCTGCGTTACGGAGTTACGGCTGTAACGTCGACCGTTCCGTCTGGAAGAAGGTCCGCGGTCGCGGACGTGACCGCCAGTCGTACTCGCCCGCGACCCGGCACGTCGCCGTTACCCACAGTATTTTACCGGATTGGGCCGGACGTACGGTATGGAGACACGACCACTCGGCAGTACGAGTATCGACGCCACGGCGGTCGGCCTCGGGACGTGGAACGTCGGCCCCGTCTGGGGCGACGTGAGCGACGACCAGATTCGAGCGGCGATTCACACCGCGTTAGACGAGGGAATCACGTTCGTCGATACGGCGGAGGTGTACGGCGACGGGCGTGCGGAACGACTCATCGGGGAGGTACTCGCCGAACGCGACGACGCGGACGGCATCGACGTGGTGACGAAGGCGGCCCCCGACCCGGACGGCGGGCACTCGATGGCGGGCCTCCGCGAGTCCGTCGAGGGGTCGCTCGACCGTCTGGGCGTCGACAGCCTCGACCTCGTCCAACTTCACTGCCCGGACACGAGCGCGTTCTACGACCCCGACGTGTTCGACGCACTCACCGAACTCCGCGAGGAGGGACTCATCGACCACGCGGGCGTGAGCGTCGAACTCGTCGAGGAGGGACTCAAGGCTATCGAGTACGACGTCGTCGAGTCCGTCCAACTCATCTTCAACCCGCTCAGACTCCGCCCCCGAGAGCGACTGTTCGAGGAGGCGAAGCGTCGCGACGTCGGCCTCATCGTCCGCGTTCCGCTCGCGTCCGGCCTCCTCGCGGGGGCGTTCGACGAGACGACCGAGTTCGACGAGGACGACCACCGCGCGGCCGCTATCGAGGGCGGGGTCGACGCGGGCGTCGGGACGAAAGGAGGCGAGACGTTCGCCGGCGTCCCGTTCGACGCGGGCGTCGACGCGGTGGACGCGCTTCGGCCGCACGTCCCCGAGGAGATGACGATGGCGCAGTTCACGCTCCGCTGGATACTCGACCACGACGCGTCTCGACGGTCATCCCGGGTTCGACGTCGTCGGACCACGTCGCGGAGAACGCGGCGGCGGCCGACTTCGACGCCCTGTCGCACCAGACGCACGGCGCCGTTCTGGACGCCTACGAAGAACACGTCCGCGAGCACGTTCACCACCGCTGGTGACTCGTCGGACGGCGGTGTCGAAGACGAAGAGTCGCCCGCCGAACGACTTCGGTTCCGGACGTTGACCGACCCCACGACGAGGGGGCCAGCACTCGCGGCGACACTACTATTAGCACGCGAGCGGGATAGCCCGGAAAGTGATACGCTACGAACCCGAGACGGAGAACGAGACGCTGTTTCTGCGCGGCGGCGACGACCGACTCGAGGTGGGTCGGGTCGACGACGTCGGTGGACGCAGTCGGCGGCGAGACGTACACCATCGAGTAGACGAGCGACAACGGAGACAGCCGTGGTTGGAGACGGACGAGGGCGTACTGGAGGTGGACGTACGCGAAGCGGCGACGACGCTCGGCCACACCGCGGAGGCGGTGTCGGAACTCCGCGAGTA
>NZ_WPCD01000117.1:0-11438 GCF_009741955.1 Halogeometricum sp. CBA1124
TCCTACTCGTTTCGGCGTTCAACGAAACGGCCATTGGGTTTTACGCCAACCGAGGCTACGGAACCGTCGGAACGATAGACGAGTATGTGGAACCAGATACTGACGAGATAATTCTAAGAAAACAGATATAAACACGTAGTATACCTATATATATACGATACGTGCCATACATAATTGTATATGTGAGAGTATAGACCCATATCTGGAACATACGAAGACACGGGTGACTCAGATAGTTGTAAATTCTTCACCAGAGTCGGGGAGGTACTCGATGATACTCCGGTGGGCACCGAATTCACCGATGATCGTCTGTAGCGCGTCGACGACAGTCGCGATGTCTCGGTTGAGTTCGTGCTCGCGGTACGTCCCGCCGTCCTGACCACGGTGTTCCATGTGCGAGAGCGTTAGATTGAGTATCTCGAAGTCAGACAGGAAGCTGCGCATTCGCCGGGCCGTGCGTGGATCTCGGCCCTGGAACTCGCAGAGTTCTTTGTAGCGCTGGTAGACGATCCGAGACCGGGCAGGGGTAGCATCCTCGGCAGCGAGCGTTGTCAGCGCGTAGAGTGTGAGTTGCTCGTGTTCGGTGAGGTCGCGCATGATGTCCATGCTCTGCTGTGCCTCGAGTTTCTCCTGGGCGCGTTCGACGTGGTCGGTCGTAACTGAATCCGCGTTCTCGGTGCGTGCAAGATCACCCGCCTTCCGAAGAAGTGTAATCGCTCGTCGGGCGTCACCACCATCTTGGCGGCCAAGGGCTGCACACAGCGGAATCACGCCCTCTTCGAGAGCGCTCTGGTGGAACGCGATTTCTGCCCGCTGTTCGAGGACTTTCTGGAGCTCTTCCGTACCGTACGGCGGGAACGAAATCTCGGTTTCACACAGCGACGACTGAACCTTCGCATCGAGCTGCTCTCGGAACGTCGAGTCGTTACTGATCCCGATGAGGCCCAGCTGAATGTTGTCGATGTATCCGTTGTTGTCGGCACGGCTAATCTGGTAGAGGAACGTGTCGTCCGTGATGTGGTCGATCTCGTCGAGGACGATGATCACGGTCCCCGAGAGCTTGTTGAGTTCATCCCAGAGAAGACGATAGACTTTGGATTGGGGATGGCCAGTTTCGGCGATGTGGTGCTCAGGTTCTCGGAGATTGTTCACCAGACTAATCGCCGCCTGGTAGCTCGTGCTGAGACCGTCGCAGTTGAGCGAGATGACAGAGAGGTCAACTTCGAAATGCTCCGCTGATTCCAGAAGCTCGTTCAGTAAGAAGTTCGTCACAGCGGTCTTGCCGACGCCAGTCTTGCCGTAGATGAAGATGTTGTCGGGGTACTCACCGTTAATGATCGGCTGCAGGGCCGCTTCGTACTCCTCGATCTCGTTATCCCGCCCGACGATGTCGTCTGGAACGTACTCGACTTTGAGTGTATTCCGCCGTTTGTACAGCGTATCGTCCGGCTGAAATCGGGGAGTCATATTGTCCTCGACTGATTCAGGCTAGAATTATAACTGTTTCGACCACCGTTTCCGCTATTTCCAGTATAACCGCCATGGGGCGTGAGTTCCACTATTCGATATCGGCCCCGCCGTTTCCAGTCTATAGGAAGAATATCGTGTTGACTGTCACGAGGAGAGAACACTGAACACCCGACTCTCGAGGAACTACCCCACCCCACTATTTCCAGTAAACAGAGCAGAACGCAGATGACTGACCCACCCCGTCGTTTCCAGTAATTCGCGGTGACTCCAGGTAGCAAGTCACGATTGAGACAGACCACAGGGACCCAGTATTTCCAGTAAACGTCTCTTTATATACTCGATAGACCCCACTGTTTCCAGTATACTCGGTCAGAACACGAACCGGTAGACTGCGGAGGTAACAGCTGACGAGAATGACGGAACACCCTCTCCCCACTATTTCCAGTAAAGCACCACGAAAGAGAGCCACCTAGTGAGCAGGAACACTAAACTAAAGAAAAGTTTATACCGATAGCGTTTGAGTTAATCCGTAGGAGAGCTAGATCGAGGTTGCTATTGTAGTTGGTTCTAGTGAAAGAAAGCAACTCGAGAGTTCGGGAGACCTTCGTCACTAGTTTTACTGGAAATAGTGGGGGGAGAGTGGGTGGCTAGAGCCACTAGCTCTCATCGTGTAAGTGTATTAGTGGAAATAGTGGGGTCGGACACCCGTCAGACATCCTGGGTAGGTTAACCAACGTGGAGAAGAATGCTGTTCACTCGTTGGTTAATTGCCAACCGTGAGTAGCACCAACGTCTACTCGTGTTCGACGAGCTGATGAGACGAGATTGCCAGCCACCACACCACTATTTCCAGTAAAACACGGCGACAGAACTGCTCCTGTAACCAACGAGGTGGTATCTCGGCATCACGTATTGGATAATCCGCTAATCCATAGTTTTGTTGGTTAAGACGATGGAGGCGGTTCTCGCGATTCTGGCTGTAACACTACTTGAAACTTCTTTATATATAAGTTTCGTATTATGTTACACCGTGCTCCAGCGCATCGAACTCGAGGTCCTCGCCACGGTCGACCGCGGCGACACGATCTCCGAACTCGCGACGAAAGTCGACCACAGCGAGAGCTACCTCTCTCGTGCCGTCGGCGACCTCGTCGAGAAGGGGCTCGTCTACACGGAGCGCGACGGCCGACAAAAACGAGTCATCCCGTCGGATGCTCGCGCCGTCGAACGCTACCAGGACCTCGTCCGCCAACACTCCCATATCGACTTCCCCGAACTGCTGACCGGCAAGGTACTTGAGTTGCTGTACTACCTCGACCAGCCGCGAACTGTCGCCGACATCGCCGACCGGACCGACAACTACCGCAACACGGTCAACCGCATCCTGAAGCGGTTTCGCGACCGTGGTCTCGTCGGGTCGGACGAGGGCCGCTATGACTTCAACGCTGACTTTGACTACCTCCACGAATTCGCTCGTGAACTTGTACACCATTCACACCGCCAACGCCTGGAATCCGTCGCCCCGAAGGGTACGATTCTCTGGGAGAACTACAACGAATTTCTCGCGCAGACCGAGACGGAGATCGACGTGGAGGGGTTCCACGAAACCGGCCTCGCTCGGTTTGCCGTGTTCGACCTCCAGTTCCTGCTCACCGGCCACCGCTACTACCTCTTCTCCGAGGAAATCGACGTAGTCTCGCCGGCGGAGCTGTGCTGTCACACGCTGCTCATCGACGACGGCAGTCGCCACCGCTCGTACTGTCTCCTCCTGCTCAGCCACGTCGACGTCGACGAGGACGACCTCCGAGAGCAGGCGGCGACGTATGGCCTCGAAGACGAAACCCACGCTCTGCTCCGGTATCTCGAGACGCACGGCGACTGCGACGACGACCGGCTTCCTGAGTGGTCCGAGTTCCAGAAGCTGGCGGCTGACTACGAAATCGAACACTGATCGAGTGCTGACACGGAGCTGATTCTGCAGGAGTTACGCGCCGTCCGGGCGGGGGGCGTTCTCGTACTTGACCATCTTCTTGGGCTTGTCAGTGATAGTGTCGTAGATTTGCTGGAGCGTCTCCTCCGCAGCGAGCAGGTTGTGCTCGTCGAGGAAGGTTCGGCCCTCCTCTGTGAGCCCGTAGAACTTCCAGGGGTAGCCCTGCCGGCGCTGATCGTCATCGAGGGCGACCTCTTTGACGATACCTGCGTCGATCAGCTTCTGGATGTGTTTGTAGACAGTAGCGTCGCTCACGCTGGGGTTGAGTTCCTCGAGTTCGTACATCGAGGGGAGCTGCTCGGGATGCTGAAGGATATTGTTGATCAGCGCGAACCGCGTCTGTTGGGTAACAAAGTGGACGAGTTCGCGAGATTCCATCCCTTCAGCAGTCCCCAAGTCGGTGCTCATACGACACTGTACACGCCCTGACGGCAAGTAGTTTACTCTTGAGTAAACCACCACAGAGTAAACCATAGTGGATTACTTGGTAATTTACTCCATAAACCATATCGTGTGGCGCTGAGAGAGACAATGTATGTCCGACGAGGAGCCGCCCGTCCCCGAGGAGGTCCTGAAGAGTGCGAAGGACCAACTCGACAAGGAGAAGATTTCACTGGCGGACAACGAGGAGATTCTCCACGCTTTGAGTGAGCTGACGCCCGTCTACGAAAACGACCGGTCGTACTTCGTGCTGGGAAACTACGACAGGGAGCCGATACGCCGGCTGAACCTCGTGGTCGACCGACTGAATCGGCGGCAAGACGCCTACGCCTTCCGGATGGTCGACATCCGTGGGGAGTGGGACAACAGCATCCAGAAGTTCTGCCTGATCGCCGACATCGTGACATACCTCGTCGGCGTCGCCGAGAAGGAACCGAGCGACTTCCTCGTTGAGCAGGGGCTGCTCGTCGGCACGACGGAGTACTTCGCGAAGAGTCACGTCCTCAAGCGAGAGTACGAGGACGAAGACCACCCCTTCGGCTGGATGCAAGACGGCGTCTTCGAGCTATTCGACCAGGACGGACGGTTGTATCGGTGGCAGACCGAGGAGCAGCTCGTCGACGTGACTGCGGAACTCCCGTGATGGTGGGTAGGTCAGCTACTGTCTGCGTTACCCAACGCAGGCGGTGATAGAAGTGACCTGTCGGTTAACCAGGCTCAGTCCGCATTAGCCGGGAGTCGACCGTCTGGTCGGGGAACACGGCCCCGTTTGATTTCGTGATCGACGCGGCGCAGGTGCTTACAGCCACCCTCGGGCGAGCGCTGCTGCCAGTCGGGACAGGAACACGACTCGTCGATGACGTCGACTTCGTATCTGTTGCCGGACGCGGACTGTACCTCGTAGCGGCCACCTTTCGAGAGGAGCGAGACATCCATCGTTTCGTTGACGGCACGCTTGGTACGAGGTTCGAGGTCATTCTCCGAATGTGCGCTCTCGTCGACGACCAGCCGGTCGCGAACGTCGCCCGTTCGGCCCCCGTCCGGAGCGACGGCTTCCGCAGGGCCACTGAGCCGTTCGTGGAGTACTTCTTCCACCGGATGGCCTTCCGGCCACAGGTAATGGACCTCGCGGCGCTCGCGATGGTCGTAGGAGCCGCACGCGGCCGCGCTGCCGGTCCAGACGCGCCAGGCACCGAGCGCGCCCATCATGTCCACGATGGTGCGTGGAACTGTCTGGTGGTCGTCCGGGAATAACACCCGGAAGCGGGTACACGCTTCTTGCGGCGGGACGATTTCCCACCAGTCTACGCTGGAGCCCCAGCTGTCGAACATCGCACCGTCGCTGCCGTAACCGACAGTAATGCCGTCCATCGGCGTCCAGTCCGTCGGCAGGTGGTCTGCCTGCCCTTCGAGCACCCGGAGGACGGCGTAGCGAAGGTACTCGTGGGCTTGGTTATCCACCGTTCGAGCGACCTGGTCGTGCCGCTCGGCGACGTGCTCGGCTTCCTTGAGGACCGTCGTGAGATAGTCGTCAGTCATGATTCGACGGAGGTCTGAACGCGCCTCCGCCCCTCGGCGGGCGCATAAAAACTTAACCAACGACATGGCTGGTTCCCGGCGATCTGTTGGTTAACCGAATTAGCTAGCAGGCGATTCTTCGAGAACGTCGATGAGTTCCGCTGCCGTTCGGCTGATTCGTCCGAGACGTTCTCGAACGACTTCGGGATCATCCGACTCCCAGGCAGCCAAGTAGAACGCCGAACCACTGGTGTCGATTTCGCAGTACCGCCCGACGACATACGCGACAGCTTCGGCCTCGACTTCGCGTTTCGACCGCTCGGTATCGTCGTCGACGTCGAACTGGAGCAGGGCGTGCGCGTACTCGTGAATCAACGTCCGCGCGAGATCGGCGTCGTTCTCTCGGTCGCGGACTTTCACGCGTGGCTGCAAATCGACGAGACTGAGCTGCTCGCAGATACCCTTTGCCTCACCGTGCGTCCACTCCGCTTCCGGAACGATCCGAATCGTCACACCAAGCTCATCCGCGGCATCGGTCAACCGATCGACGAGGCCGTCGGCGTCGCCGGTCGCTTCCGTATCGAGTTTCGGAAGCGGCTCCCCGTCGGTCTGGGAGATGTCGAAAACCGATGCGGGTCTGAACCCAACGAGTCCCTCCGACCACTCCTCGAGTGGTGTCTGGTCGTAGTCACAGTCACTGTTCTCGTGATAGCTCGGTGAGTTCTCGCACTCCGGGCACTGTTTCGTGATGATCGGTGCCCAGATCCAGATTGCGCTTTCTCCCTCCTGAACGTGCCGGTCAAAGTCTTCTTGCCATGTCCGATAGCCAGCGACGCGTGTCGCCTCGGGGCACTGGCGCTTGATCAGGAGCGTGTTTCGGTAGGAATAGTCGTGGAAGCGGCTCTGGACATCGAGCCACTCCATGAACTCCTCACTGGTCTGTGCGTCGTCGACGTGGTCAACGAGGTCGTCTATCCATGCTTCGATGGTGCTGTTCATCTCGTCGGATTGCGTGTCGGTCTCGTCAAAGGAGACCGACGAGTCACTGGTCGTAGCCATAATTTCACTGAACCGAGTTCACCGCAACCGCATCAATTCAGAACGCGCCGCACCCTTCAGGGCGTGAAAAACAGCTCCCCTTGAGAGTTACCGGAGTTCGTGTGGTTCGTCCGCGAACCCGACTGTAACGAGATATTCGAGATACGCGTCGAACCGCTCGATGTCGCTCGGTACGTCGGTCGCGAGGTGCTGTGCCCACTCGATGGCCCATCGGAACGCGGGATCGGACCCGCCATTGCCGTGAATGTACCACCAGCGAGCCGCTTTGAGAACGACGAGTGGGTTCGTCGGCGGCTGTTCACTCGCTAGTCCACGGGTGATAGATTCGATCTCCGCAGGAACCTCACCTGGATCGATTTCCCCGGACTGTGTGTTCGAAATATCGATTGGAATCTCATCGACCGAGACGTTGTTCGCATACTGTCGCTGACTCACTGGAATTCACCTCTGGACGAAGACTCTCGATGGAGCCTTCGCCCTCTCAGGGGCTCGAAAAACAGTCACCAAGTCACGCCGGTGGGAAGTAGACGCTCTGCTGGCTGGCTATTTCCTCGAGATTGTTCCGATGGCGATGCGAGAAGTAGCAGTCGTAGCTGCAGTATCCACAGACGTCTCCCGTATCATACTCGGCAACAAAGGGACTACGAGGGGTTCTCCAGACATTCGCTCCGCATCCAGTACAGGCAGCACCGTCGATATCACTCGGTGATGGCCCCTCGTATTCCACATCCAGACCGGCTACTTGTGGTGTCGAATCTGGCCAGACGCCGTGTCCCTGCCAGAACTCTCGGAGTCGACCAAGTCCGTGACGAACGGTCTTTCGAACGGTGACGTGGTCAGCGTCCCGGCCGCTGTCGTCCCACCCGGAGGCTGTCCAGAACTCTCCGAACTGCGCGCCACGATGGAGTCCGTTCCAGTCAACACCGACGATATCTGCGGGTGGGTCATTCGTGAGCGTCGGTCGGGTCAACTGCTGAATGACGTCAAGCTGCTTCGGTGGGCTCCCCCCGAGGATGTGGACGCGTCGGCCACGCCAGTCGGTCGGCTCGGAGAACTCGTGGGCCAGCCGATCAGCGTAGCCCCGGGAGTAGCCGAGCACGATATCGTCTGGAATCATCTCGATCACCTCCCTGCACTTGGGCACGATGACGAACTCTGCGTCGGGGTAGCTCGCTTGGATTTCGCGAGCGGCAGCGACGTATTCATCGACATCGTCGGGTTCGTACGCGTCACCAATGACGCCGACTCGCGGCTCGTGTTCGAAAAACCGGTCGACGTATCGATTCAGGTCGGGATCTCGAAAGTCGTTATCGAGCATCCCAATGGTCAACGCTCCTCAGGGGTGTAACACTACTCGAAGATCTCTTTGAGGTCAGTCTCGTACTATGTACACACATTTGAGGGGAAAGCTACCGTTGTTTTTACGCACGCGGACGAATCAGATATTTTTGTTAGAAACTCGTGAGGTACATTGCCGAATGTGGGGGATCTGCGTCTATAACGTCGATGCGTGCCACTCTAGTTGGCGGTGTCTGGTTTGTGGTTTCGTTGGGACCCCGTGATGGCGACCTCTTCTCGTGTTCGGAGCGTGGTCATAATGTCGCGGGGTCAACACGCTGAATCTGAGTGTTAGGAGCTTTTGTATGTGTGGGAATTAGAACGTAATTCACCAACTCCGGTTCGGAAAATACCTTATTTGATGATCAAAATTTCTATCTGTCTTCAAATATCTATATTAAATTATACTCAGACTTGTATGCCGACAAAAATGAGAAAACTATCTACGCCTCGCTGGATTGATTAATGTATAGAAATCAAAGGCTCTGGTGAATCGCTGGACAGCGTCGGCTTCGACCGTTAGAACTAGGAAGATGAAGCGGGAAATCGCCGATGATCCATGTCGAAAATTTCCCGCTTCACGAGCAAAGTCATTCAGTTAGCTAAAAATGCTGTTGGTGAGCGAGGCGAAGTCGCCGCCCCCGAAGGGGGTGGCGGCTTCGCCGAGTATGCGGTGGTGTCGCTGCATTGTCTGCGGGTTTACCTGGGAAAATCCTACCGAGAAGCGTTGGATCTGCTGAGCGAGATGCCACAAATACTCGGGGAGATCGGCCTCAACGCGGCCGATCTTCCCGATCACTCGACGCTAGTCAAGTGGTTTGACAGAATCAAGACAGCACTCTGGCGAGTGCTGCTGCGCCTCTCGGCGCAGCTGCACGACCCGAGCGGTCACGCCGCCATTGACGCGACATTCTTCGACCGAGAAAACGCTAGCAAGCACTACTGTCGCCGGACAAATTACCGGGTTCAGACGCTCAAAACAACTGCGCTCGTCGACACAGAAAGCCAAGCGATTCTGGACGTTCACTGTACGACTGAGAAACGCCACGACACGCAGCTCGGCTGGCAGGTCGCCCTCCGCAACGCGGGCGACATCGCCAGCCTCGCTGCCGACAAAGGCTACGATTGGATGGATTTACGCGAGAAACTCCGCGAAGAGGGCGTAAGACCGCTGATCAAACATCGTGAGTTCCGGCCCATCGATCACGCGCATAACGCGCGGATCGATGGACCTCGATACCGCCAGAGAGCGATGTGTGAGACCGTCTACTCGACGATCAAGCGCACGCTCGGCGACGCCGTGCGTGCGCGAACTTGGTACGGTGAATTTCGTGAACTCGTCTTGATGTGTGCGGTTCACAACATCAAGCAATCGCTAAAACAGTGAAATCAAGCTACGTCTGGCGATTCACCACCGCCAATTATTCAAACAGGCTGTCGAAAACGCAGGACATGCAGTCTTCATCACTGATAGGGAAGGAGCTATCGAGTACGTAAATCCGAAGTTCGAAGCCCGGTCCGGCTATACTCGTGAAGAAGCAGTCGGTCGAAACCCCCGCATTATCAAATCAGGCAAACAGGACGAAGAGTTCTACGATCGGATGTGGCAGACAATTCTTTCGGGCGAGCAGTGGAATGCAAATCTCATCAATCAGCGCAAAAACGGTGAGTTGTACCACGTCGAACAGACGATCTCGCCCATAGAGAACGACGACGGAGAGATAACGCACTTCGTCGCGATTGAATCCGACGTGACGAACTATCGGTTGCGAAAACAGCAACTCGACGTTCTCAATCGCGTCTTGCGCCACAACCTCAAGAACGGAATGAATATCATTTTAGGCCGAGCCGAATTACTCCGCGACTCGCTAGGCGACGATAGACTGCAGGACCATATGCGGCCGATCGAAGAACGCGCGGACGCGCTGGCGACTCTGAGTGACAAAGCCGGAACTGTGCGCTCACTGTTCGAAGAGGAAGTGTCTGCTGAAATTGCGATCAACGTGACGGAGTTAGTTAGCGATGTCGTCACAGCCTTCTCTGAAGAGCACCCGACTGTCTCAATCGAACTTGATGAGCTTGATCCCCTCTACGCTCGAGCAGATAGTCGGTTGAGGTTGGCAGTGGAAGAACTACTAGACAACGCTGTCGCCCACAACAATAAGTCGGTTCCTGAGGTGACGATTACCACTACACCATCCAAGCAAAGGAAGTCTGAAGACTGGGTCGACATCGAAATCATAGATAACGGACCGGGGATTCCTGATCAAGAGCTGGAAACGATCAAACAGGGCAAGGAAACACCGCTCCAGCACGGTACCGGACTTGGCCTCTGGATCGTCTACTGGACTGTCTCGCTGTACGGTGGCGAAGTCACCTTCGTAGATAACTCCTCACGTGGTACTGGCGTCGTATTGAGTCTCCCCCGGATGTCCGCCGACTCATCCGTTCGGGGACCGCCTGCCGAGAACAGCTGACCAATAGCAGACACTGAGACTCCGGGAACTCGAAACAAAACCAGATGGGCCGGTCTCGGATGCTCGTCGAAGAGTCGAACGACGTTGCCACGATCATCGATACTGACGGAACAATAACGTACGTGATCCCTGCTGTCACGCGAATCCTCGGCTACGATCCGAACGAGTTAGTCGGACACTCCGGATACGAGTTCGTTCATCCCGACGACTGGGGACGGAATGCCGACGCGGTCGAAGCCGTTCTGTAGATCCCGGATGAGTCCCAAACCGTCGAAGTTTGGTTTCGACACGCCGACGGCTCGTGGTGCTGGATCGAGGCCACACTGCGGAGCCGATTCGAAGACGATGCCATCGAAGGGGTTCTACATAGGTAGCAGGCAGAGTGCCCCGGGCCACCGTGCCCGGGGCTGGATGCCGCCATGTTGCTCGTCCATGCTCGGACAGTCACCCGGCCTAATCCAGACGGCACTGTCTAGTCAAGCCAGTTTGAGAAGTGAGCAGGTCGTTGAGTGGTTTGTTAGAATGCTCGCAGACCTGCTCAATGACTGCTTTGCAGTGGATTTAGAAGAATGTTGGGAGCGTGAGCGGACAGCGACGCCCGTCAGGGCGTTCGCCGTCCGCCTTCACGCGACCGGTTGTTCACTCAGAGAAACAGCTTCGATCCTCGCTGAATTAGGCATTGAACGCTCTCACCAGGCGATTTTCCAGTCGGTACATCGACTGGCTGACAGCGTTTCGGACCCGCCGACGGCGCAGCCGTCGCGGGTCGCCGTCGACGAAACCGCTGTCAAAATCAATGGCGAGTGGTCTTGGTTGTACGCTGCAATAGACATTGACACTAAGTTGCTCCTCGACGTACAGCTGTTCAAAAGATATGGAACCGATCCGGCGGCTGCGTTCCTTCACGGAGTCGTCGAGAAACACGATTGCGAAGACACGGTGTTTCTGGTCGATCAGTTCGGCTATCGGACTGCCTTCTCTCGATTAGGACTGAGCGGTCGGGTTGACTATACGGACCGAAACCTGATCGAAAAGTGGTTTCACATCCTCAAAATGCGAGTCGACCGCTTCCATAACTCGTGGGTGGGCAGTCGGCTGAGCGTTCGTCAGTGGATTGCGCTGTTCGTTCATTACTACAATTTCCA
>NZ_WPCD01000338.1:0-1833 GCF_009741955.1 Halogeometricum sp. CBA1124
AACGAAAATCCTGGTCACAGTAGCAGCGAGAGTCGGGTGCGAACCCCGACGACCTTACGAGTAAGGGTTCCTCGGCACTGCCAATCAGCCGAGGGTTAGTCGATCCTAAGTCTCACCGTAACTCGAATGAGACAAACGGGAAACTGGTTAATATTCCAGTACCGTCACCACTCAAAGCCGACGCTTTGGGAAACACCGAACCGGGCCTTCGCCCGGTCGAACCGCGGAAACTCGTGGAAGCCGTAACGGCACGAAGCGAGCGAAGCGCGGGACAGCGCAAGTCGGTGGTACCTAGAGCCCGTGAAAAGGCGAGGTGACGATCGTACCGAGATCCGACACAGGTACTCTGGCGGAGAAAGCCAAGGTCTGTCGGGATCAACCGACGTTAGGGAATTCGGCAAGTTAGTCCCGTAAGTTCGCGATAAGGGATGCCTGCTCTTGATCGAGCAGGTCGCAGTGACTCGGGCGCTCCAACTGTCTAGTAACAACATAGGTGACCGCAAATCCGCAAGGACTCGTACGGTCACTGAATCCTGCCCAGTGCAGGTATCTGAACACCTCGTACAAGAGGACGAAGGACCTGTCAACGGCGGGGGTAACTATGACCCTCTTAAGGTAGCGTAGTACCTTGCCGCTTCAGTAGCGGCTTGCATGAATGGATCAATGAGAGCGCCACTGTCCCAACGTTGGGCCCGGTGAACTGTACGTTCCAGTGCGGAGTCTGGAGACCCCCAAGGGGAAGCGAAGACCCTATAGAGCTTTACTGCAGGCTGTCGCTGGGACGTGGTCGCTGATGTGCAGCATAGGTAGGAGCCATTACACAGGTACCCGCGCTAGCGGGCCACCGAGGCAACATTGAAATACTACCCGTCAGTGACTGCGACCCTCACTCCGGGAGGAGGACACCGGTAGCCGGGCAGTTTGACTGGGGCGGTACGCGCTCGAAAAGATATCGAGCGCGCCCAAAGATTTCCTCACGCGAGTCGGAAACTCGTGGAAGAGCGCAAGAGCACACGGAAGTCTGACAGTGTCATTCCCAACGAGTGACGCTGACGCGAAAGCGTGGTCTAGCGAACCTACGAGGCTCCTTAATGGGGCCCGTAGATGACAGAAAAGCTACCTTAGGGATAACAGAGTCGTCACCGGCAAGAGCACATATCGACCCGGTGGCTTGCTACCTCGATGTCGGTTCCCTCCATCCTGCCTGTGCAGAAGCAGGCAAGGGTGAGGTTGTTCGCCTATTAAAGGAGGTCGTGAGCTGGGTTTAGACCGTCGTGAGACAGGTCGGCTGCTATCTATTGGGGGTGTAAGGTACTTGACGGGAACGATCGTATAGTACGAGAGGAACTACGATTGGTTGCCGCTGGTGTATCGGTTGTCTGAGAAGGCAAATGCCGAGTAGCTACGCAACACGGGGTAAGAGCTGAACGCATCTAAGCTCGAAACCCACCTGGAAAAGAAGTACCATCACGGACACTCGTAGAAGACGAGTTCGATAGACTCGGGATGTACGCGCCGAGGCAACGAGGCGTTCAGTCCACGAGCACTAACAGTCCATGCCACATTCATACTGTTCATCGGACCAGTCCGCTGGTCTCGGTGAACGGGTTCAGGCGTTAACTGGATTGCACGCGACACATACGGTTGTAGAACCACCAACAGTGGTCTTACGACGGTTCGATTCCGTCGGTTGGCGTTAAGGCGGCCACAGCGGCGAGGCAACACCCGTACCCATCCCGAACACGGAAGTTAAGCTCGCCAGCGTGGCAGTAAGTACTGGAGTGTGCGAACCTCTGGAAACGCTCTTCGCCGCCTCCCCACTCATACGCAGAT
>NZ_WPCD01000147.1:0-9350 GCF_009741955.1 Halogeometricum sp. CBA1124
CAAACGGGTACACCCCCGCGCCGCCGGAACTCAGCCCGTCCGTCGACCCGAACGAGTACGACGACGCCGACGTGGTCGGCGACGACAACGACTACCGACGCGACGAACTCGGCGCGTTCCTCCGGGAGGGGGCGTGGGCCGAGGCGTTCGCGGAGTGGGCCGCCGAGACGCAGGTGACGGCCGGCGAGTGGGCCATCGTCACGGATCTCGGTCTCGGGTCGGACTTCGACTTCTTCTGGGACGACTTCGCCGGGCGCGTCGGCTACCACGCGCCGGGCCTCCCCCAGGACTGGAAGGAACGGGAGGTCCACCCCGACCTCGCCTCGTGGAAGCAGGTTTCGAGCATCAACGCCGGCCTGACGGAGTTGGGACAGACGGTGTGCGACGTGCTGAAAGACGACTACATCGACTGGGAGTCAGAGTACGAGGCGCCCGACGACCTGCCGGACTTCTGAGAGGCCACCGTCTCTGTCGCCGAGTACGTCACCTACGCTTCGAGCGACGAGTCTGCCGTGCGACCGTTGAGGCGACGAATATCGGAGAACGCGCGGCCGAGCGAGGCACACGAGAGACTAAGTGTCGGCGAGTCAATAGCTATGCGGGATGTCGAACGAGTCATCGAGGCGACTGGTGGACAGACGAAGCGTTCTCAAAGGCGTCGGGCTGGGGGGGCTGACCGTCGCTGGTCTGGGTGGAACGGCGAGTGCGCGTCCGGGACGCGGTGGTGGGCCGCCGGGAACCAAGGGATGCGATGTCGTCGTCCCTGACGACGAATCGACGGTTCAGGCGGGCGTCGACGCCGCCAGTACCGGTGACACGGTGTGCGTGAGGGGGAGCGGAGGCCCCTACGTCGAACAGGTGGTCGTCGACACGAGTCTCCACCTGCGTGGGGTAGACGACCCGACGATTCGCGCCCCGTCGTCGCCGCCGGCGTTCGCGGTTCCCGAGAGCGGAAACGAGTGGGAACCGGTGGTGTTCGCGTACGGTGGAACCGAGAGCGGTGGTGTGGTGACCGGTTCCGACACGGTGACCGTCACCGTCTCCGGACTCGAAATCGACGGCGACGACAGGCAACCCGACGACCGTTCTGTCGGCGTGTTGGTCCGGAACGTCTCGGGTAGCGTCTCGGACACCACCGTCCGGAACATGGGTGTCGGGGGTAAGGAGACGTTCGGCGTTATCGCCTACGGCGATTCCAGCGTGACGGTTCGAGGGAACGAGGTGCGCGAGTACGAACGGACGGGAATCGGGGCGAACGGGGACAGTGGTACCCATCCCGCACCGACGGTGGACGTGGTCGGAAACACCGTCGAAGCGGGCGGTGGGGTCGGCGAGGCGGGGGGCCCGAACGGGATTCAAATCGGATTCGGTGCGGGCGGGACGGTTCGGGACAACGTCGTCGCCGACAACCGGTACGGTGACAGCTACAATTCGGCCACGTCGGCGGGGGTCCTCGTCTTCGCCTCCTCGGGGGTCGCGGTGCGCGGGAACGACGTGCGCAACAGCGACATCGGGGTGGCGAGTGCGGCCGCGGAGAACAACCGGTTCGTGCGGAACCGCGTCGACGAGGCGATCGTCGGGGCGTACCTCGCCGGCGTGAACAACAACAAACTCGTGAACAACGAACTCCGTGACGAGGACTCGAACCTGGGTGCGGTCGGCGTCCTGAACGTCGGCGAGAACAACAAGCTGATATCGAACACGATAGCGGGGTTCGACACCGATATCCAAGACGTTGGTTCCGACTCGAAGGTTCACGCGAACCGTCCGTAGCGCACCGAGCAAGACCGAGTACGAGGCGGCCGACGACACTCGGCGTTCGAAGAGTCGGACCGGACCCGCAGTTATTTATCGACAGAACGACAGCTGACGACGTGAAGCGCAGAGCCCTCCTCGCGGCGTCCGCCGCCTCGCTCACCAGCCTCACCGGTTGTCTCGGGACCGTCCGGCGACGGGTGAGCGGTCGTATCGATATGGACCACGCGACGACGGTGTTCCACCCCGCAGACGAACCGTGGTTCGTCGGCGGTCTCTCCGCGGCGTCGCGGGGAACCGCCCACACCGACCTGTTCACCGAGTCGCCCGCGGACGTGGACGACCTGTTCACCGACCACTACCCGAAGCGAGAGCAGTCGATGGACAACGACGTGCGGAACGACGACTACTCGAACGGCTTCCTCCTCCTGTTCGAGGCGAAGATGCCCGTCGAGGAGGCGTACAGCGTCCAGCCGACGATACTGCACGGCGAACTCGCCTGGACCGGGTGGGACACCGTCTCTGTTCCGACGGTCCGGTCGCCGCGCGACCCCGAGTCGCTGTCGTTCGACGACGACGTGGAAGCGATCATCGCCACGACGCTGACGCGGTACGAGGCGGAGGCCACGCCGTCGACGGCGGTGGTGACCGTCTACGACGAGGAGACGGGCGACCGAATCGGACGGCACACGGCGACGCCGCGACGCCGGTCGTAGGTCGGCGGGGTTCCGGTGGAACGCGGGCGGAGGCCGGCGGAGTCAGGCCCTCGGGGTCCGGTCGCCGGTCGGCAGGGGCCGGCCGCCCGTCCGGCCGGCCGTCGACCCGTTCGCACGGTTCCACGGACTTGATATACGTTCCGAATTGTCCTCCTGTATGGACGACCTAAGCGACCAGTACACGCCGGCGGACCTGGAGTCCGCGGTCGGCGACTACTGGGACGAGGAGAACGCCTACGAGGCGACGAAGGAGGCGCACGCGGACGACCCGGCCTTCTTCTTCGTCGACGGGCCGCCGTACACGTCGGGTCAGATGCACCTCGGGACGGCGTGGAACAAGACGCTGAAGGACGCCATCGTCCGCTACAAGCGGATGACCGGCCACCGGGTCACGGACCGGCCGGGCTACGACATGCACGGCCTCCCCATCGAGGTCAAAGTCGAGGAGGAACTCGGCTTCGAGACCAAGCGGGACATCGAGGAGTACGGCATGGAGTCGTTCATCGAGGAGTGCAAGTCGTTCGCCGAACGCAACCGCGAGGCGATGGACGAGGACTTCCAGTCCATCGGCGTCTGGATGGACTGGGACGACCCGTACAAGACGCTCTCGCCCGAGTACATGGAGACCGCCTGGTGGGCGTTCCAGCAGGTCGCAGAGCGCGGACTCGTCGAACAGGGCAAGCGCTCGGTCAACTACTGCCCGCGGTGTCAGACCGCCATCGCCGCGAACGAAGTCGAGTACGACGAGATAGAGTCCCCGTCCATCTACGTGAAGTTCCCCCTGCAGGACCGGGAGGGGAGCCTCGTCATCTGGACGACGACGCCGTGGACCATCCCCGCCAACACGTTCGTCGCCGTCGACGGCGAGATGACCTATCAGGCCGTCCGCGCGGAGAAGGGCGGCGAGAGCGAGGTGCTGTACGTCGCCGAACCCTGCGTGGAAGACGTGCTGAAGAAGGGCCGCTACGAGGACTACGAAGTCGTCGAGGAACTGTCCGGCGACGAGATGGTCGGCTGGGAGTACGACCACCCACTCGCGGACCGCCTGACCGAGTTCGCCGACTTCGAGGGCGCCGGCGAGGTGTACACCGCCGACTACGTCGAGGCCGACCGGACCGGACTGGTCCACTCCGCGCCCGGCCACGGGCAGGAGGACTTCGCCCGCGGGCAGGAACTCGGACTCGACGTGTTCGTCCCCGTGAACGGTCGCGGCGAGTTCACCGACCAGGCCGGCGACTACGCCGGGACGTTCGTCCGCGACGCCAACCCCGAGATAGTCGAGGACCTCGACGCCGACGGCCACCTCCTGCACTCGGGCGAACACCGCCACCGCTACGGGCACTGCTGGCGGTGCGACACGGACATCATCTTCCTCGCGACGGACCAGTGGTTCATCACCGTCACCGACGTGAAGGAGGAACTCCTCGACAACATCGCCGACTCCGAGTGGCACCCGCAGTGGGCGCGCGACAACCGCTTCCGCGACTTCGTCGCCGACGCCCCCGACTGGAACATCTCCCGGCAGCGCTACTGGGGCATTCCGCTGCCCATCTGGCAGTCCGACGACGGCGACTTCCTCGTCGTCGGCACGCGCGAGGAGTTGGCCGAACGCGCCGACCAGGACGTCGACCCCGAGGAACTGGACCTGCACCGCCCCTCGGTGGACCCCCTCACCATCACCGAGGACGGCACCACCTACGAACGCGTCCCGGACGTGTTCGACGTCTGGATAGACTCCTCGGTGGCGACGTGGGGCACGCTCGACTACCCCAGCGAGACGGCCGCGTTCGAGGAACTGTGGCCCGCCGACCTCATCGTGGAGGCGCACGACCAGACCCGCGGGTGGTTCTGGTCGCAACTCGGCATGGGAACCGCCGCGCTCGGCGAGATACCGTACAAGGAGGTCCTCATGCACGGGTTCGCCAACGACGAGAACGGCCGGAAGATGTCGAAGTCGCTGGGCAACATCGTCACGCCGGAGGAGGCCATCGACCGCGCAGGGCGGGACCCCCTGCGCGCGTACCTCCTGAGCCACGACCAACAGGGCGTCGACCTCTCGTTCGAGTGGGACGGCCTCGACGACACCCAGTCGGACCTGAACATCTTCTGGAACGTGTTCAGGTTCCCCCTGCCGTACATGGAACTGGACGGCTACGACCCATCGAACCCGGACCTCGACGCGGGCGAACTCACCGTCGTGGACGAGTGGGTGCTGTCGCGCCTGCAGACCGTGAAGGCCGAGGTGGCCGCGGCGTGGGACGACTACGAGGTGTCCGACGCGCTCAACGCCGTCCTCGACTTCGTGACGGGCGACGTCTCGCGCTTCTACGTGAAGGCCATCCGCGAACGGATGTGGGAGGAGGAGGACTCCGCGTCCAAACGCGGCGCGTACGCGACGCTGGCGACGGTCCTGAACGAGACGGTGCGACTCGTCGCGCCGTTCACGCCGTACGTCGCCGAACGGATGTACCAGCACCTCGACGGGAGCGAGACCACCGTCCACGCCCTCGACTACCCGACGGTCGAGGAGGCGTGGCGCGACGAGGAACTCGAACGCAACATGGCGGTCCTGCGGAACGTCGAGGAGGCGGCGGCAACGCCCGCCAGCAGGGCGAACGTAAGCTTCGATGGCCCGTCCAGCGCGTCGTCGTCGCCAGCGAGGACGACGAGGTGGCCGAGGCCGTCGAGGCGTTGTCCGACCTCCTCGCCGACCGGGTGAACGCCCGGTCCGTCGAGGTGGTCGAGACGTTCGACGAACTCGTCGAGTACGCCGACCCGCAGATGGGCGTCATCGGCCCCGCCTTCGGCGGGGACGCCCAGAAGGTGATGCAGGCGGTGAAGGGAGCCTCCCGCGAGGCGGTCGAGTCCGGCGTCGAGGTGGACGGCGAGACGGTCGAACTCACCGACGAGATGGTCGAGTACCGCGCCGAACCGCCCGAGAACGTCTACGCGGCCGAGTTCGACGCGACCGACGGCACCGACGGCGGCGTCGTCTACGTCGACACCTCTCTCACCGAGGAGATAGAGGCCGAGGGCTACGCCCGCGACGTCATCCGCCGCATCCAGGAGATGCGCAAGCGCCTGGACCTCGACGTCGAGGAGGAGATAGCGGTCAGCCTCGACGTGCAGGACGACCGGGTGGCCGACCTGGTGAATCGGCACGACAGCCTCGTCGCCGAGGAGGTCCGCGCGACCACCCTCGACGCGGCGGGCGAGGACGCCGACCTGACCGAGGAGTGGGACGTCGAGGGCGTCACCATCGTCATCAGCGTCACGCGAACGGAGTAGCCTGACGCCGTCGTCCGGACCGACTCGTCGCCCGAGAGTGGCCGATTTTCGCCCGACGCGACACCGGTTCGTTCAGGTGAATCACAGCTAACACTTTTGACGGAATCGGCCGTCTATCGTTCTGGACCATGAAAAAACTGGTAAACGACCCATCGGACTACGTGGACGAGATGCTGGAGGGAATGGTGGCGGCGTATCCCGACAGAGTCCGCCGACTCGACGGCACCAAGGTCCTCGTTCGGTCTGATGCGCCGGTCGACGGCAAGGTGGGCGTCGTCTCCGGCGGCGGGAGCGGACACGAACCGACACACGCCGGCTACATCGGCGACGGGATGCTGGACGGCGCGGCGGCGGGCGAGGTGTTCACCTCCCCGACGGCCGACGAACTGAGCGAGATGGTACAGGCGTGCGACGGCGGCGAGGGCGTCCTCTGCGTCGTCAAGAACTACGAGGGCGACGTGATGAACTTCGACACGGCCGCCGAGATGGCCGAGATGGAGGACGTCGAAGTGGCGCAGGTGGTCGTCAACGACGACGTGGCCGTCGAGGACTCGCTGTACACCTCGGGCCGCCGCGGCGTCTGCGGCACCATCCTCGTCCACAAGGCCGTCGGCGCGAAGGCCGCCGACGGCGGGTCGCTGGAGGAGGTGCAGGCGGTCGGCGAGAAGGTCATCGACAACGTGCGGACGATGGGGATGGCGCTCACCTCCTGCATCACGCCCGAGAAGGGCGAGGAGACGTTCGACCTCGGCGAGGACGAGATAGAACTCGGCATCGGCATCCACGGCGAACCCGGAACGGAGCGAACCGAGATGATGACCGCCGACGAGGTGGCCGAACACCTCACCGAGAACGTCCTCGCGGACCTCGACCCCGACGACGGCGACGACGTCGTCTCCATCGTCAACGGCATGGGCGGGACGCCGCTGTCGGAACTGTTCATCGTGAACCGGAAGGTGCAGCAGATACTCGACGACCGCGGCCTGGAGACGTGGGACGCGTGGGTCGGCGACTACATGACCTCGCTGGACATGATGGGCTGCTCTGTCACGGTCTGCCGTGTGGACGACGAACTGAAGGAACTGCTCGGCGCCGCGGTCGACACCCCCGCGCTGAAGCGGTGAGGTAGCCGCCGACGGCCGCGAGCGAACCTTGACACCACCCGTTTTTCTCGCCGTAGTTTCAAGCCAACAGCCGCCGTGTGTGTCGGTATGGCCGACGAATCCGTCCAGCGTGAGGCACTCATCACAGCCATCGAGAACGTGGCGGCGCGCATCGAAGACGAGAAGTCGCATCTGACCGACCTCGACTCGGCTATCGGCGACGCCGACCACGGGAACAACATGTACCGCGGGTTCAGCGCCGTCGCCGAGAAGACCGACGAGTTCGAGGAGATGTCACCCGCCGAGGTGGTGAAGACGGTGGGGACCACCATCATCGGCAACGTCGGCGGCGCGGCGGGCCCCCTCTACGGCGGGTCGCTCATGACCGCGAGTCAGGAACTGGAGGGAGGAATCACGACGGAGACGTCCGTCGCGTTCGCCGAGGCGTACCTCGACAAGGTGCAGGACAGGGGCGACGCGCCGGTGGGCGCGAAGACCATGGTGGACGCACTGGTGCCCGCGGTCCACACGTACAAGAAGTCCATCGAACACGACGACCTGCCGCCGTTGACGGCGTTCGCCAAGGCCGTCGAGGGGGCCAGACGCGGCGTCGCGTTCACCGTCCCGATAAAGGCGACGAAGGGGCGCGCCTCGTTCCTCGGGTGGCGGTCGGTCGGCCATCAGGACCCCGGCGCGACCAGCACGCTGTTCATCATGGAGGAGATTCTGGCGACGGCCGAGGAGTATCTGGAGGGCGAGACGGACGTGGCGCCGGCGGCCGAGTCGGTCCCGGACGAGGACCCCGAGGAGGCCCAATGATCGGGCTGGTCGTCGTCTCGCACAGCGACAAGGCGGCCGAGGGAATCTGCGACATCGCCGCGCAGATGGGCGGCGGGAACGCGCGAATCGAGGCCGCGGGCGGCGACGGCGACGGCGGCGTCGGCACCAACGCCAACCGAATCGAGGAGGCCCTCGAGACGGCGGACGACGGCGACGGCGTCGTCGTCCTCGTAGACCTCGGGAGCGCCGTCATGAACACCGAACTCGCCATGGAGATGACGGACACGGAGGCGGTCATCGCCGACGCCCCCATCCTCGAAGGAGCGCTCGAAGCCGCCGTCGAGTCCACCTCCTCGAAGGCGACGCTCGACTCCGTGGTCGAGTCGGCCGAGGGCGCACGCGAGTACCGCAAGTTGAACTGAACTGCACCGACCCGAACCGGCAGTCTTCGGAACCGCCGCTACGATACGGCGTGAGTCGGCGGAAAAGTGGAGGGGTCGGCGTCGCCTCGCGCGTCAGAATCCCAGCGTCGGGACGTACGACGCACCCGGGAAGACGCCCGCGATGTAGAGCACCGCGATGAGGAACGACCCGAAGACGATGGCGGCCGCCGGCGGGTCCCAGTGGGTATCGCTGTGCGCGTAGAAGATGCGCTGGAACAACTCGCCGAACAGGCCTGCAACCGTCCCGAGGATGCCGCCGGCGACGAGTGCGACGAGGAGCGACCCGTCGGCACCGCCCACCGACGCGAGCGCACCGGCGCTCCCGATGATGGTCATGTGGTGGGTGACGGGGATGCGCTCGACGCCGAGGTTGAGGAACAGCAGCGACGCCGCGCTGATACCGAACGCGAGGAACGCGCTGCCGGTCGCCATCGCGATGTACGCCCCGAGGAGGCCGGCGACGAGGCTGACCGCGGCGACGTTACCCCACTTGTACTGGTGGGGGAGCCACGGTTCGACCGCGAGGCGGTTACCCGTCGCCGTCCCGCCGTCGGACCGTGGTTCCGACGAGGAACCGTCAGCCTCGCTCGCGGTTCCCCCGTCCGTCGCGGCGTCGCCCGCCGTCGCGTCGCTCGTCGCGCTCTCGCCCATCACGCGCATCTCCTCGCGTTCGAACGGCGACATGTCGAGCAGGCCGTCGCCGCGCACCTCGCCGATTATCGGGTAGCCGAAGGCGACGCGGTGCGCGAGGGCCGACAGCGTGACGCCCATCGCGATGGGGTCCCACGGGAGTGCGAACGTGGAGGACGCGACGGTCAGCCAGTAGCCGAGGATGCCGAACACCCCGCCGACGGCGAGGACGTCCGGCTTCGTCCCGAGGGCGAACGTGATGTCCTTGGCGTTGTGGTAGTCGAAGCCCGACTGCATGTAGCCGCGCTTCGCCGCGTACGCCGTCGCGGCCGCGCCGCCGGCGAAACTGATGGCCGGGGAGAACGGCGCGCCGAACGCGACGGAGCCGGTTATCGAACCGGCGTCGACGTTGGCGACGACGGCCGCTTCTCCGGCGATGACCATGAAGCCGGTGAAGATGAACGCCGGGAGGGCGCCGAGCGCAGCGCCGAACGCGCCGCCGGCGAAGGCGGCGATGAGCAACTCGACGGCCCACAGGTCGGCCAGCGCCATCAGTCACCACCCTCCTGTGCCCAGTCCAGCGAACGTTCCACCGCTTCCTGCCACCGCCCGTACCGCTTCTCGACGTTCTCGGC
>NZ_WPCD01000198.1:0-6742 GCF_009741955.1 Halogeometricum sp. CBA1124
CGCCCGGTACGGACACCGGCACGGAGCCTGCCACTGAAACCGGTACGCCCGGCTTCGGTGTGATCGTCGCCGTGACGGCACTCCTCGCCGCCGCGCTCCTCGCCATCCGTCGCGACTAACGTCTGAACCACCGGCTCACGCCGGCCCTTCGAACTTCATTTCTTTCGACGCCGCGACCGAGAGCGACAGCGCCGTCGCGCGACGACGGTCGGCCGTTCACGACATCTTCTGCCGACGCACGTTCGACCGCAGAACCGGTGCCGTCGCTGACGGACGGTTCGAGACGACGGCGTGAACGACCGACGAACCGTGAGACGATCCGCTCGAGAGGCGAAACCGAGCGCACTCGGAGCGTCGAACGGCCGTTGTGACTCGACGAGGAAGGAGGCGACTGTTCGCGTGACGTTCGAGAGAAGTGCCCGGGGTGGGCTCCGAACCCACGATCTCCGCATGTCCCAGGTCTGAGGCTCGGCAGGCCCCTGTGGGGAGCGGGCGGAGGCTTCCAAGGCATACCGCACCGAATCTCAGAAACCCTATGAGTGCGGCGCTATGTCCAGCTAAGCCACCCGGGCTCGTTCACTCGTTGGCCGATGAAGTTCTTTAACCTTCTCATCTGATAGTGCCGAGAGGCGTGCCACCACGCCGCACGAGGAGGCGTCGAGTCACCCTCGGATTTATCAACCGGGACGGGTACACCCACCTATGAGCCAACCGCAGATGGTCCAGTCCGCCCTCGAGGGCGAAGACGTGGTCGCCCGCGTCGCCCTCGGCGGCGAGGACGAACTGTACGCCACGCCGACGCGAACGCTGGTCTATCGGTCGGAAGGGTTACTCTCGGACGAGACTGTCGAGGAGTACCCGCACACCGCCGAGCGTATCACCGCCTCCGAAGGTCGACGGAAGGGGAAGATAACGCTCGACTACGGTCTCGACGGCGAGCAGTCGTTCGGTCTCTCCGTGAAGCACCTCGACCGCGCCCTCCACCCGGTCGTCGAAGGCGTCCTGAAGGCCAACGACATCCTCGCGGCCGACGAACCGGTCGAGCGACTGTTCCGGTTCAGCGAACTCACCCTCGTCGTCTCCGCCGGACGGGTCGTCAAGCACATCGGGTCGGCGCTGTGGGACGACGACTTCGAGGAGTACCGCTACGACGACGTGACCGACCTCCAGTTCGAGGGCGGCAGCGTCGCCACCTCCGTCGTGATGACCGTCGACGGTCGGCAAGAGCGGTTCAAGGCACCGAACGACGACGCGCGCGAACTCCGCGAGACGCTCGAATCCGCGCTGCTGAGCTACTGGGGCGTCTCCTCGCTGGACGAACTCCGCGAGGCGAACGAACCCGAGGAGGACGAACCGCCGGCCGAGGAGGGGGAGGTCTCCTTCGGCGACGGTCCCGACCCGCTGAGCGCCAACCCCGCGGAACTGTCCGACGAACCGAAGAACGCCACGCGTTCGGAGTCCGCACCCGACGAACCCGTCGAGGCGGCCGCGAACGCGAGTGCGAGTGCGGGAAGCGTCGCCCAGCAGGTCGAAGCGTCTCCCCAGTCGGTCGAAACGGAGGCGGAGACGGAGACGACGGCCGACGCCGACGAGGGGTTCGAGGGGTCGGGCTTCCAGTCCGCGGCGGCCGACGCGGACGAACGCGTCGCCGAGGAACTCGCGGAACTCCGGGCGACCGTCGACAGGCAGGGCGAGGAGATTCGCCAACAGCGCGAACTCATCGAGCAACTCATCGAAGAACTGCGCCGCGGTCGGTAACCGCGGCTCCGGCCGGCGTCGACTCAGTCGCGACCGAGGACTTTCCTGATACACGAGGAGCCGAACGGCCCCAACTCGCCGGAGTCGAAGCGGACGAAGTGCCCCGTCGAGAGACCGGCCCCGCACCGCCGACAGGAGAAGTCGCCGTCCCGTCGGACCACCTGACGCTCGAAGCGGACGAACGTCCCGCCGCGGCGCGTCAGGATGCGTCCCTCCTCCCGGTCGATGACCCCCCGAAGCTCCGCCGTGTCGAGTATCTCCCGGGTGAGCGTCGGGTTCGTCGTCACCGTCTCGATGCGGTCGACGACCGCCGACAGGGGGAGTTCGTCGGCTTCGAGGTGGGCGAGGAGGTCCACGCCGAGTTCGATGCGCTCCTCGCGGTCCATCTCGCCCACCGGACGGTCCGCGGCGGGGCCGGCGTCGGGTCCGTCGTGACTCGGGTCCGTGCCCGTTCCCGACCGGTCACCGCTCTCGGCGTCGTCCGCGGCGCCGTCCCGGCCGCACCCACCGTCGGCGGTGCCGTCGCTCCCGCTTCGAGGCCGACAGGTCCGACTGCGCCTCGCTGTCGTCGTCCACGAATCACCCTCACGTGGGCGGCGCAGCGACAAAAACGCACCGCGGTCGGGTCGAGTGCGAGGCCTGTGACGCGGGGCGGGCGGCCGCGGCGGACGGACCCCGGCGAGGCACAAGGCGTATAGCCTCGCGTGCGAGACAGTCCGTCGATGGAGCGCCCTCGGGTCAGTTCGCGCGTCGTCGCCGGCGTGACGCTGGTCGTCGTCGCCATCGCGGCGGTGGCCGTCTCGCCCGACGCGGTTCTCTCGCGCGCGGCGTGGGTCGTCGCCGACCCCACGCGTCTCGTCGTCGCCGCCGTCGCCCTCGCCGTCGTCCGGCCGTTCCTCGCGTGGCCGACGACGATTCTGGCCGTCGTCGTCGGGTTCGGCTTCGGACTCGTCGGCCTCCCCTTTGCCCTCGCGCTCATCGTCCTGACCAGCGTGCCGCCGTTCCTGTTCGCCCGGCGCTACGGCCGGACGGGTCGGCTCGCGGCGGCCGGCGAGTCGTTCGTCGAGCGAACGGGCGACCTCAGGAGCGTCGTGCTCAGCCGTCTCGTCCCCGCGCGTCCGACGTGGTGTCGGTCGGCGCCGGCATCGCCGGGGTGCGTCTCCGCTGGTTCGTCGTCGGCACCGCCGTCGGCGAGTTGCCGTGGGCCGTCGCCGGCGTCTGGCCGGCGCTTCGGCGGAGACGCTGACGACGGGCGACCTCGCGGGCGCGATAGACGCGCGACTGGTCGTCGCCGCAGGACTCGCGGCCGTGCTGTTGCTCGCGCCGACGGCGTACGAGTGGTACGGCGAACGCGCCGACGGCGCGGACGGTGACGCCGCCTGAGCCGGGCTATTCGAGGAGCGACTCGCCGGTCATCGCCGCCGGCCGTTCGATTCCCATCAGTTCGAGCATCGTCGGCGCGATGTCGCACAGCGACCCGCCCGACCGGACGGTTCGGCCGCCGTCGTCGCCTTCGGGCGTGAGGTAGACGAACGGAACGGGGTTGGTCGTGTGGGCGGTGTGCGGCGACGCCGGCGTCCCCATGTCGTCGGCGTTGCCGTGGTCCGCCGTGACGAGGACGTGTCCGCCCGCCGCCTCCACCGCCTCGACCAGCCGACCGAGCTGTTCGTCGACGGCTTCGACGGCGGCGACGGCGGCGTCGAAGTCACCGGTGTGACCCACCATGTCCGGGTTCGCGTAGTTGAGGACCATCGCGTCGGGGTCCTCCGACTCGACGAGGTCGATTGCCGTGTCGGTCACCGCCGCGGCGCTCATCTCAGGCTTCTCGTCGTAGGTGGGCACGTCGGGGCTCTCGATGATGCGCCGAATCTCGCCGTCGAACTCCACCTCGCGGCCGCCGTTGAGGAAGTAGGTGACGTGGGCGTACTTCTCGGACTCGGCGAGGCGGAGTTGCGTCTTCCCCGCCTCCGCCAGCGTCTCCCCCAGCGTCTGCTGGGGCTCCTCCGGCGGGAAGGCGACGGGGAACGGGAACGTCTCGTCGTACTCCGTCATCGTCACCAGCCGAGTCTCCGGCGGCGACGTCTCGAACGACCACTCGGGGTCGACGTCTGCGAGCATCCGACAGAGCTGTCTGGCGCGGTCCGGTCGAAAGTTGAAGAATATCACGGCGTCGCCGTCGTCGAGTGCCGGCCCGCCCTCGACCAGCGTCGGTTCGACGAACTCGTCCGTCTCGCCGCGGTCGTACGACTCGGTGACGGCGTCGACGGCCGTCGCCGCCTCGTACTCGGCCTCGCGTTCGACGATGGCGTCGTAGGCGCGCTTCGTCCGCTCCCAGTTCTGGTCGCGGTCCATCGCGTAGTAGCGCCCCGAGACGGTGGCGACGTCGCCCGTCCCGTGGTCGTCGACGACCGACTCCAGTTCCGCGAGGTAGTCCTCGCCGCCGTGGGGGTCGGTGTCGCGTCCGTCCATGAACGCGTGGCTGACGGCCTCGACGCCGCGGTCCGCGGCCATCTCGATGAGCGCGTGGAGGTGCTGCTGCTCGGAGTGGACGCCCCCGTCGCTGACGAGGCCCATGAAGTGGACGCGTCCGCCCGTCTCCGAGACGTGCTCGAACGCCGAGTTCAGCGCGTCGTTATCGTAGAACGAACCGTCGTCGATGGCGTCCTCGATGCGCGTGTACGCCTGTTTGACGACGCGGCCCGCGCCGATGTTGAGGTGGCCCACCTCGCTGTTGCCCATCTGTCCCGCCGGGAGGCCGACGTTCCGTCCGGACACGTCGAGCGTTCCGTACGCACCTGCCTCGGCGATGCGGTCGAAGTTCGGCGTGGCCGCCGCCTTCACCGCGTCGCGTCTGTCGTGGTCGCCGAGACCCCAGCCGTCGAGGATGACGAGCGCAGCCTGCATGTTCGGGGCGACGCGGGCGAGTCGTAACTAGCCTTCGCTTCCCGAGGTCGGTCGTTCACGGTCTTTGCGGCGTCCGCGGCTCTCTCCGGCGGTTCGGCGAACGGCGGGCCGGGGGCGGCGGCAGGGCGGTCCACCGCGGGCGCAGACCGGCGCGGCCCGGCGCGGACCGACGAGCGGAACGCGACAGCTTCTTTCGACCGCCGCCCGTCGGGACGGGCGATGGACGAGACAGGAGACACGCCGGGGCGGACGCTCCGGCGACCGGTTCCCGAGCGCTGGGTGCAGTACTACCTCGGCAACGGGGCGAGTCTCGCGTGGTTGCTCCTCGTCAACGCCGCCGCGTTCCTCCTCGGCGTGAGCTTCTACGTCCACTCGGAGCCGTCGCTGTCGGAGGTCAGTTCGCTCCTGTACCCGCTGTTCGGCGACTCGCCGACGGCGCTGGCGCTCGCGACGCTCTCGTTCGCGACGCTCCTGCCGCACCTGGGCGGACGCGTGACGGACGCGCCGTCGAACCGCGTCCTCGCCGTCGTCCACACGCTCGCGTTCGTCTGGCTGGTGAAGTACGGCGTCTGGACCGCCGTCGCCCTCAACCTCCGTCCGGACCTCTACGTCGCTTCACGCCCGAGTTGCTCTGGGACTACTGGGGCATCATGCTCACGCACCTGTTCTTCCTCGTCGAGGCGGTGGCCATCCCCTACTACGGGAAGACGACGCGAGGGGCGCTCGGACTCGCCCTCGTCCTCGCCCTCGTCAACGACGTGTACGACTACGGCTTCGGCTTCTACCCGCCGCTGAAGTACGAAGCGGGGCCGCTCTTGGCGGGAATCACCGTCGCGCTCACCCTGCTCACGGTGGCGCTCGCGGCGTGGATGTTCGACCGGCACGGCGCCGAATCGACGCGCGAGGACGCCGCCGCGGCCGCCGAGCGTCAGTAAGTCTCATCACGCCGCGTGATTTACCTCTGGTTATGGACTCCGCGGTACTGTTAGACCTACTCGGTAACGAGAACCGGCGGCGCATCCTCCGGTTGCTGTCGCACAAACCCTGCTACGTCACCGAGATTAGCGAGTACCTCGGAGTGAGTCCGAAGGCGGTCATCGACCACCTCCGGAAACTGGAGGACGCCGGACTCGTCAAGAGCCGCACCGACGACCAGCGACGCAAGTACTTCCACATCTCGCGCAACCTCCGTCTCGAGGTGAACGTCTCGCCGTACGGGTTCGGAGCCAAGAGCGCCTATCCCGCGAGTCCGAACCTCGACATGTCCGGCCGGTGTCCGCACCTCTCCTTCGACATGCCGGCCGAGGACGCCCAGGACGTGAGCGAACTCGCGCAGGAACTCGGCCACCTCGCCGACCTGGAGAACGAACTGTCGCTGGCGCAGCGCTGGGTCCACGGGCGTATCACCGACGTGCTGGACCGACTGAACGAGCGCATCGGCGCGGACGCCGACAGCCGCTTCTACGCGGAGACGCTCGCGGCCATCGCGCGCGGCGAGGACACGATAGAGGGCGTCGCGCGCGAACTCAACGCCGCGCCCGCCGACGCGAAGAGGCGGTCCACCGACTCGCCGAACGCGGACTCGTCGCGAAGGAGGAGGGCGGGTGGGTCGTCGCCGGCGGGACGTTGGCCTGACCGGACGGCGCTCTCTCGTCCGGCCCCGACCGACCGCGCCGACGGAGGGAAAGATGTTTCATCGGGGCCGCCGATTCTGTCAGCGAGACGAACGTATCGATGGAACGGTCCCGCGCCGCCGCCCTCCTACTGACCGTGTTCGCCGTCGCAGTCGTCGGTCTCGCGGCGAGCACGCTCCCCGCGGCACAGTCGGACGCCGTACAGCCACGGGACAGCGCCGCCTCCGGGTCGGGTTCGCCGTCCGGCGGTGGCGCCGAATCGTCCTCGCAGCACCTCGACAACCTCGTCTTCCCCTCCGTCGACGCCGCGAACGAACTGGAGAGCGACTCGACGGGCGACGGAACCGCGCTCGGACGACTCGTCGTCGGCGTCGCGCTGTTCCTCGTCGGCGCGTTTCTCGTCGTGGTGCGACTCACCGGGGACGACGCACGCGCGCCCACGGACG
>NZ_WPCD01000169.1:0-8189 GCF_009741955.1 Halogeometricum sp. CBA1124
TGAGACCACTATAACACCCTGACTCTGACTCGTGTACGACTCATCTCCATCGGACGGTGGTTCGGTACTGTCCGAAAACGGACCAATCCAAACTGGCCTTCATTTCTCTGTTTTAGGCTGAATCGACACCACTGGAGGGTTAGTCACCGATTGCGTGATAATGTGGAGGAGAAGGACGATAGCGGTGACGACAGTCAGTAAGACGTGTACTCGTCGCCATCGAGAAAAGAGGGTCTCTTTGGTGACGGTCAGCAAACGGCCAACGACTGATGGTTTCTCATCTCCTCGTCCAAGGCAGACGACGTGTCGATGCAGATATCGACCGTACAGACCACTCACCACCTCTACACCAAGTAACACAGCAACCGCGAGACCGAGACCTTCCCACTCTTCGACAGCAATGAAGTGCGGCAGCGTTAGCCCCGTCCCGATGAGAACAATCCACTGGTGTGTTTGTAACTGATATCGACGGTATCGCACCGGCAGCAATCGCTTTCGCTTTACAAGACTATAACCAAGGACACCGACGACAAGAAGGACAACGCCGGCTTCGACCACACCGATGTACGGGGCTTCACCCACTTCACCACCAAGTCCCCACCAGTCTCCAATCAGACTAGCGCCTGTCTCATCTTCTTCCGAATCTTCTGCATCTTCACTCTCCTCTTCGTCACCGCTCAATCCATTCACGTCCTCAGCAGGAGATAGCGACTGTTCTGTTGAGTCGAGATTTTTCACAACTGCATTTTCACCATTTACTGGCGATGCTCCCACGTGAACTGTGCCGACTCCACTAACGACCAGAAGGAGTACAACGACCAGACCTGCTCGCCGTAAACGATTCTCCATGGAAACACGTAGATACGTCTCGGAAAAGTTCGTTCGCGTCCAATCATCGAATTGAATCGCAATCTCTGATCTGCGGGTCTCGGCTGAGATCGCTCCATATCGAATGGATTCGATAGCTGTACGAAGATTCGAGGGTTGGACGCGAACGGCTTACTACGCCTGTATCCACCTTCTATCTGTAATGGCAGAACGCAACGACCGACACGTCAAGGGTAGCGATTCTACAACGGGGTACAACTAATCATGCGCATTCCAGTCCCCAATAACAAACTCGTTGCCTTTACGCTGGCAGGCGCCCTCCTCACCGCAGTCGTGGCCGGTGGCCTTGCGTTGCCCGGCGTTGGCCTCGGGCAAGCTGGCGAGCAATCTGACTCGCCTGGAACGTCCGCGTCGGACGCATCACAACAGGCTGCTGCCGATGCCCCCACGCCCAACCAGGACTTCACGCCAGCAGTCCAGACGCAATCTGGCTACGAGGACGAGGAACACGAAGAGTATGAAGAACACGAGGAAGACGAAGACCACGAAGAAGAATACGAGGAGGAAGACGAGAACGACGAACACGAAGAGGACGAGTGACCGAGATGATGGGATCGCTCGCATCGCTCACCGAACGGTTCGGAGACACTCGCCGCGAGTTCGACTGCTGTGATACGACGTTTCGGGTCCACGCGACGGGCATCCGGGCCGACACTGCGGTGACTGCGGCACGAGACACGGCTGAGTCACTCGAAGCACAACTGAACGCCTTCGATGAGGCGAGTGCCGTCACCCATCTCAACCGCGAAGGTGAGGTTGTGAACGACCACGTCGCCCGTATCGTCTGCCGTGGACTCGAATACAACGATCGAACCGAGGGAGTGTTCGATATCCATCAGGGCCGCGTCGAACAGGAACTCAAAACGTTCCTGCGTGGCGACAGTGAAACACCACCCGCAGGATTCGACACCGGAATTGTCCGCGTCAGCGGGTCTCAGGTCACTACCGATGTCGAACTCGACCTCAATGGTCTCGCGAAGGGGTACATCGTTGACCGGGCCAGCGAAGCACTCGCAGGTCTTGGTCGACGTGGGTTCGTCAGTGGTGGTGGAGATATGTCCCCGCCGACCGGCCCAGTGGCCATCGAGAGCCCGTACGGCGACGACACACCGCTGAAGATTCTGGACACGGATTGGTCTGTCGCGACGTCTGGAGGATACCGACGCTCCCGAAACGGCACGGACCACATCTACGACTCGACCACCGAGTCGCTCGGCTCGCGTCACGAGTCCGTTACCGTCGTCGCGCGTCGAGACTGCATGGAGGCTGACGCCCTGGCGACGACGCTGGCCGCACTCCCCCTCGACGAGGCACGTCAATTAGCCGCCGAATGGGACGGATTAGAGGCGCTGATCGTTCACGACGGCGTCTTCCACACGACAGCGAGGTTCGATACACATGTCATGGACGCATAAGCAGCGAATCACCGTCGTCGCGATCGTCGTTCTGGTCGTGGCCGTGCCGGTCCTGTGGCAGATTGACGACGTCCGGGCCACCCAGGCGACTGAGAAAGTACAGAGCGACCTCGTCGATCAGACCGTTTCGGAGAGACAGGCACCGGCAGATTACGACGGAGATGGCATCAACGACTCCGCCGACAAGTGTCCGACCCGCCCGGAATCAGTGAACGGGTTTCAAGACTCGGACGGCTGCCCCGATGTCGTCGAGACGACGGGAGCATCGTAATGTCACAACTCGTCTGGCTCCTAGATCGCGGTGCCGCACTCGTCACATACCCGTTGCTGTACCTGGCCGTACTCACAGGTGTCCTCTACAACACGGAGTCGTTCGGCGTACTCCACGAGGCCGCTCAACGCATACACATCGAACTATCGGTGTTCGCGATGATCGTCACGCTGCTACACGCGGGCCTCGGCGTCCTCGACGCGTGGTTCGTTGTCACTGGACAGGTTCCGGCTCCGACGTACTCGATACCGTACTTCCTCGGCGGCGTCGCTGTGGGTGCGGGGGCGCTGCTCATGCTCGTCGTCGCGGTGCTGGGCTTTACCGACGCGAAACGCTTCGAGCGGCCGTGGGGACCACGCGTCGTCCACTCGTTCGCGTACGCCGGATTCGCCTTCGGGACGATTCACGCGGCCGCAATCGGGACTGATCTGACGGGACTCGTCCGTCCCCTGCTGGGGCCCTCAGTAGCGTTTCTCGTGTACGTGCTCCTGTTGCGCCTGCTGGTGCTTCGAGGGATGCCGTCGAACGCGACGACGAGCTAATAGCCGTCCCACAGGCCCAGCATCCGGTCGACGACTTTGTCGGTGAACGAGCGTTGGTGAACCGTGTAGAGGTATTTGATCCTGTCAGGATCGTTAATCTCGTAGACGACGCTCCGGCCGTCGCGTTCTTTCGTGACGAGGTTGGCCTCGGCGAGCTTCGAAAGATGCCACGAGACGGTCGATTGCGCCTTGTCCACGCGGTCGCTGAGCTCGGTTGTCGAGAGCGGGCCGTCTGTGAGGAGGTGTGCGAGGATGCGGCGACTGTACTCTCGTCGCAACGCGTTCATCACTGCTCGATCGGCTTCGTCGAACTCGGCGGCGGGGTAGTACCGCGTGTACTTGCCGTCGTCCGAGACGTCGATCAGGCCCTCGTCAGCGAGCCAGCGGAGGTGATACTGGAGCGTTCCCTGCGCGTACTCAAGATCGTTGAGAAGCGCGCGAAAGTGACGCCCGGCGTGTCGGCTATCCGCTGGTAGATCGCCCGCCGAGAGTCCAGTTCGAGGTCCGGATCCGACATTGCTCAGTCCCGCGTGAGAGCGACGAAGAACGCCAGGAGGCCACCGAGGATCAGGATCGCACTCGCGTGTTCGAGCAATTCGAGCGTCGCGTACGGGATATACGGGAGCAGCGGGTACTCGAGAAACACGATGAGTCCGTAGACGGCAAACATCGCGTACCCGAGTGTGACAATTCGCATCCGACTATCGCGTTCCCGGCGCCACGCGAGGAAACTGAGGACGCTGAGCCCCCCTGCGAGGACGAAGATACCGAGACTGACGTACTGTTCGAGGAGTTGCGCGAGTGGCATACTATTTGTATACAGGTCCGGTGAGATGACTCGGCGATTGATACATCTCAACTGAAGGGGGGTATCCGGCAAAACGATTGGCGTTCAATCGTCGAATCGGCTCATCGAACGCGGGCAGGAATCGTGGGCCTACAATCGGGACGGTACGGAAACTCAATCGTAAACCGTCTCCCGGTCAATCGTCGAACCGCAGTAGACGCAACCCGTTCAAACTGACGAGGACGGTCGAGCCCTCGTGGCCGACGACCGCGAGCGGAAGCGGAATTCCCGTGGTGAGGATCGCGGTCACCATGATCGCGATTGCGCCGAAGGCAATCCCGAAGTTGACGTGCAGCGTACGTCGGGCCTTCCGACTGAGTGCGAATGCATAGGGGAGTCGGCTGAGTTTGTCCGACATAAGCACGATGTCGGCTGTCTCGAGAGCCACGTCGGTCCCGGCACCGCCCATGCCGATGCTGATGTCCGCCGTCGCCAGCGCTGGGGCGTCGTTCACCCCGTCTCCAACCATCGCGACGGCCTCGTGGTGTTCCTGTAGCGACTCAATATGGTCGATCTTCTCCTCGGGAAGCAGCTCGGCATACACCTCGTCGATGCCGAGTTCCTCTGCGGTGTATTGGGCGACGCGATCGTTGTCGCCAGTGAGCATGACGATCTGTTCGACGCCCTGCTCTCGGAGTTGCTCGATAGTCTCTCTTGCGTCGGATCGGATCGTGTCGGTGAACGCAAGCCAGCCCAGCACGCTCAGTTGGCCGTCCACCTCACCGACCACGATGACGCTCGTCTCCCCGTTCTGTTCGAGGTCACGCACGGCGTCGAGACCCGCCTCAAGGCCGTCGGTAGAGCGGTCGGCCAGCACAGTCTCGACGTAGCGTGGGTTCCCGATGTGGATAGTCTGGCCCTCCACGGTCGCGTGGACGCCCTTGCCGACGACGGCCTCAAAGTCACTGGCATCGGGGATGTCGAGCGAACTGGCTTCAGCGGCCTCAACAGTCGCCTCAGCGAGGTGGTGTTCCGAGCGAGACTGGACCGCTGCTGCGAGCGTTAGCAGCCGATCCTCTGTCAACGACCCAGTGGACCGGGAGCTGTCCTCGATCACCTCGGTTTCGATACCTCCGTCAGTCGACATGAGAGCGCCGTCACGCGTATGCAGTTCGGTCAAGCGCGTGTTGCCTTCGGTGAGCGTTCCTGTCTTGTCGAAGGCGACGGCGTCGGTGTTACCAGCGGTCTCGATGTGTTCACCGCCCTTGAATAGGAGGCCCTGTCGCCCGCCCGCGGAGATGGCCGAGAGTACGGCCGCCGGCGTCGAGATGATGATCGCGCAGGGCGATGCCGCGACCATGAGCGTCATTGCGCGATAAAACGTCGGCTCGAACGGGCGATTCATGAGGACCATCGGAACCGCGATAGCGAGCGCGGTCATCGCGAACACACCCAGGACGTACGGTTGTTCGAGCCGATCGAGGAGTTGCTGCGTCGGCGCTCGCTTCTCCTGGGCCTCCTCAACCATGCGAATGAGGCGGGAGAGAGCGGACTCGTTGGGCTCCCGGGTGACGCGCACCTCGAGGCTGCCCGACTCGTTGATCGTGCCGCTGAAGATATCGTCACCGGGTTCTTTCGGGACGGGGACTGACTCGCCGGTGAGTGATGATTGATCGACGGTACTCTCGCCGGCCTCGACCATCCCATCCAGTGGGATTCTGTCGCCGGGGCGGACGACGAACACGTCGCCGACCTCGACATCATCTATGTGAGTCTCTTTTTCCTCACCCTCGTCGAGGACCTGTGCGGACTCCGGTCGCATCTCGACCAGGGATTTGATCGCCGATCGTGAGCGCCCGATAGCGTACTCTTCAAGGACGCCCGACAGCGAGAACAGAAAGAGGAGCATCGCGCCCTCGAACGGCGCACCGATGTAGAGCGCGCCAAGTGCTGCGACGATCATCAGAAAGTCGATTTCTATCGCGGGCTCCCGAAACGCCTCAATGCTCTCTTTGAGCCCGTACCAGCCACCGAACACGTACGCGGCACCGTAACAGCCCCAGACGACCCATGATGGTGCACTGGCCCAACTGCCCACCAGTCCACCGATCATTCCGAGAAGAGTAATCGCGACGAACACAACCTGGCGCAGAATCTCCGGCCGTTCCGTTAACGCCACGAGACGGTCAAGCGTGTCCGATGTCGAACTCGAAGGGACGTCCATATTAGGCGGTTATCCTCATGGGGGAATAAGGTTTGTTAATCCAAATCTAGTTTTTGGATAACCTAAATTTAGTTTACCAAAACGTTAGGTTCACCTAGAACCCTCTGACGCTCCTTGGATATAACTAATATGATATATCATTAATTCAGGGCGATAGAGGGTTGCGATAGGCTGTGAATAGCGCTGCCGACAGCAATTTAGATATCTCGGCTAACTTCATCTCGCCAGTCGACGGACGCTGAGCAGCACACTCATTCCAGTTCGCCACAAAATTAGCGTATGACCGACCATATTCTCGTCGCCTACGACGGCTCCCCGCTTTCAGAGCGTGCGCTCACGTACGCTATCGAGACCTTCTCTGATGCATCCATCACCACGATATACGTCATCAATCCGATTGACTCGGTTATCGACGTGGAGGCTGGCGGCTTACCAGTCGCGGAGGACTGGTACGACAATGCGAAAGAACGAGCAACCAGACATCACACGACGGCCACGGACCTCGCAGCGGACCGGAATACCGAACTCGATACCGTCACTGAAGTCGGAAAACCGGCACGAGCGATCCTCGAATACGCTGACGAGCATAACATCGATCAAATCGTTATGGGCAGTCACGGCCGCTCAGGAATTGACCGTACACTTCTCGGAAGCGTTGCCGAGAAAGTCACCCGCCGAGCACGGATCCCGGTGACCATCATCAGCTGAGTTGCTCGGAACAGAAGGACAGGAGCACGCTCCAGAGTGAGAAAATGAGTTTCAATTGACATATAGACAATGAAAAATCAACACCCAACGTATGGAGAGATCGCGTGACTGTTACTGAATCACCCCCGCTATCGACGTGTGCGTTTCAGATCGAACGACGGGGTGGTCGTGGCGAAGCGGGGGCACGAGCACTCAAACGACATCTCCGGGACAAACCTGGCGTCCACGACGTCGACATCTCGTTCCGAACGAGGAGCGTTCGGATTACCTACGATGAGAGCGTCACCTCAGCGGAACAGCTTCGAGATGCGGTCCGCGACCGTGATGTCTCGATCCAGGACGACTCTGAGACGGCACCCAACGAGGTGACCTCTCGCTCGGAACTCAGACGTGAGGCAGTGTTCGTCGGGTTGACGCTGGTCGGCATGGTGACCGGCCTGGCGACAGGGTGGCTCAACGGCCCGCCACTGCTCATGTGGGCCAGCTACGGCGTTGCGTACCTCTTCGGCGGCTGGTACGGGCTCAAAGGAGCGATTCAGACGCTCCGCCACCGTGCGGTCGATATCGACCTGTTGATGATCGTCGCTGCGCTCGGCGCGCTCTCGATCGGGGCCCCGTTCGAGGGTGCGATGCTTCTGTTCCTCTTTTCGCTATCGAACACACTCCAACACTACGCGATTGGCCGCTCACGCCGGGCGATCAAGTCGCTCGTCGAGATGCGACCGGACGAAGCGCAAGTCCTGCGCGACGGTCAAGAAGTTACGGTTCCCATCGACGAGGTCGCCGTCGGTGACGTGTTCGTCGTCCGTCCCGGCGACAAGATCCCACTTGACGGCATCGTTACGGCCGGGGAGGGAACGGTCGACCAGGCCTCGCTCACCGGCGAGTCAGTCCCCGTCCCGAAGGAACCTGGCGACGACGTGTTCGGCGGAACGATCAACGAGAGTGGGAGCCTCGAAATCGAGGTCACTCGGCAGGCCCACGAATCAGCGATCAGTCGCCTCATCACCATGGTCGAAGAGGCCCAGAGCGAGAAGGCCCTGACACAGCGGCTCATCGACCGCCTTGAACAGCCATACGTCCTCGGCGTGTCGCGCTCACAATCGCGGCTATCGGAATTCCGCTCGCGGTCGGAAGTGAGTTCACGAGTACGTTCTACCGCGCGATGACCCTGATGGTCGCCGCCTCGCCGTGTGCGGTCATCATCTCGACGCCCGCGGCGGCCTCTCAGCAATCGCCTCCTGGCGGCAGGCAGGGCGTGCCTCTTCAAAGGCGGGCGACACGTCGAGACCGCGGCACGTATCGATGCGGTCGCATTCGACAAGACGGGAACGCTCACGCGGGCGGAGACGCA
>NZ_WPCD01000183.1:0-7307 GCF_009741955.1 Halogeometricum sp. CBA1124
TCGGCGGGTACATGGACCGGTTGGATCGTCGGCCACACCGACTTTCTTCGACGGCGCCGTCGCCCCAACGCGGCGTGTTTCGACCTCGCGTCGTTCTACGGGGTCGACGGACGCGTTTCAAAACTCGTCGAGGGCGACTACGACACGACGCCGTGGGAGGAGCCCGAGTTCCTCTGGGAGCAGTCGCCCGTCGCCTACGCCGACGACGTGACGACGCCGACGCTGGTGATGCACGCGGACGACGACTTCCGCGTCCCCGTCAACAACGGCGAGATGTTCTACCTGTTCATGAAGAAGAACGGCGTCGAGACGCGCCTGGTGCGCTACCCGCGAGAGGGCCACGAACTGTCGCGTTCGGGCGAACCGGGGCACGTCGTGGACCGCCTCGAACGCACGGTTCGGTGGTTCGACGGCTACTCGGACCACCACGACGTACCCAAAGCGCTCGAACGCGGCGACGACGGCCTCTCGGCGGCCGAAGAGGGAGACGACACCGAGAGCGGTGGCGGAGACGACGCCGACCCCGACGCCGACGCTGACGAGCGGTAACCACCCCTATATACCGTTCCCGACCGCTCCGGGGGACCGTTTCGCACCCCCGCTCCGGGCTCGGCACCGAACCGCAGTCGCTCGTTTTCGAGGCGAAGCGAAGGGGTTCGGACCGGACGGGCCCGCGTACGTCCCGGTTCGAACGGGTTCGGACGATTCGGGTAGGTACGGGTACGTTTCGCATGGAGCGGGGACGGTGGTCCGTTTCGACTCGTTCGGTTCGAAACGAGACCGCCCGACTGCGGCGAGGTTCGACCCGAAGCGAGGGGGTTCGGTGTGCCCGCGTGTCGGTCCCGTGGTGGTGCGTTCAGTCCCGACCGTAGACACCGGCTCGAAGTTGTCGCTCGGGCCTGATGCGTCCGTGTGTCGCACCGAATGACCGACGGTGCCGACGGACGGCCGCCACGCGGGCGCATCCACCGTCGCTCAGAACGCGCCGTGAAACTCTCGTTCGGTGAGTCGACGCCTGTCGTCTGGATGCACGCCGAGCGTGGTCGGCCGATCCATCGCTCGCCGGTACGTGTCGTACACGTGTATCGTCTCGCCGTCTTGCCTCGTCTCGTCGGTGCCGCGGACACTATCGAAGACGCGCCAGTCCGTCTCTTTGTCGTGGTTGAACCAACAGACCATCTTCAACTCCTCACGAACGGCGTACTCGTACAGTTCTGTTATCCACGCCGCCTTCCGCGCCGGATCGTTGCCGGACTCGACTTCGCTCGAACAGGCGACTTCGGTGACGGCGATGGGTGCATCGGTGACCGTCCGTATCTGGTCGAGCGCCTTCCCGTACACCTCTGCCGGCGTCGACCACCCGCCCCAGTTCCACCAGTTGTACCCGTTGACGGCCGCCCAGTCGACGACGTCGTCGCCTGGGTAGTAGTCCGGTAACGGAATGCCGCCGCGCCCGCCGGCGTTCGGTCCCCACACCCACTGCACGTGCGTCCGGCCGAGATCGTTCGACATCACGCGCCGGTGCACCCGTCGGTACATCGCGACGTAGTCCTCCGGCGTCGATTCGCCGGCAGGCGCCCCCCACGGAATCCAGTCGCCGTTCATCTCCGGAGCGAACTCCAGAAACAGGCGACGGTCGGCGCGCCCCCACCCTCGCCGAAGCCACCTTCCGAGTGCGTCACCCCACGCGTCTACTCTCCCGTCGTGTTTTCCGCTGGCTACGTCTCTCGAAATCGTCGTCGGCGTCTCCGATCCGGTGCCCAACGTCGGTTCCAACACCAGTAGCGGGACGTGGCCGTGCGTCCATATTGACTCCAGCGTCGACACGGTTCGCGCTATGCTCTCGTCGGACTGACCAAGTGTCGCATACAGTATCACGACGGCGTGCCGCTTGCCAGTCCACCTCTCGAATCTCTCAAGAGTTCGAACCGGCGGACGGGGCACCGAGACACCGGCGAGGAAGTCACCGGCACGCGTCGCTCCCCTTCTCCTCGTGGTACGTACCGTACCGAATCCGCCGACGACGGTACCCGCCGTTGCACCGACTAGTCCCAGGAACCGTCGTCTGTCCATACCGTACCGTCGGGGGCCTCTCGCATTAGTAGCCGATCATTACCGCGGGGTGGACCGGAGTCGATCCGCGGTGAAAACAGGCTAAACCGTCGGTTTAGCTCGCTGTGGCTCTGTCACCGTCGCCATAACAATATCCGAGAGACAATCTATAATTGATATATGGCTGAACGTGAACAACTGCCCTCCGCTCCGAAGGGGCCCTTGGCAGGCGCGTGTCCCGACTGCGGCGAGTCGCGTGTCCGACGGGTGGGGATGTTCGAACACGAGGCCTGTGGTTTCGTCGACGTGGCAGCGGTCTTCGAGACGGTCGGTCACCGCCTCTGTTGCCCGAAGTGCGACGAGCGAGTCGAGCCGGACGACGAGGAATTCTGTTGTGTGGGATTCCTCGGCCACTGTGCGGAGTGTGACGCCCGGTTCGACGTCGGTTGGCTGGTCGGCTCTCGCGGCGCTGGATCGGTGGATACGAACTGATGGACGACGAGGACCCGCGTACTCACGCCGCTGGATGGGTCGCGCGAGCGCCGGTCCAACTGTCGATTCTCCTCTTCGTTCTCCTAGCGGGGGTGGCGCTGTTCCCTCTCCCTCTGATTCTCGCTCCCCTCGGATTCGCGTTCGTCGTCAGTCTCCTCGTCTTCGGTACGGTGCGCTGGCCGCAGTCGTTCGACCGACTGTTCGGTGTCACGGTCCCGATATCCGGCTGGCTCTTTGCCTCGATACTGGTCGCGTCGTGTCTCGTGACGGGACTCGTGTACACCGAACAGTACGCGACCGAGGCTGTCCCGTTCGTCGCTCTCACGTCGGTCTGCCTCCCGTGGGTGCTGGCCCTCGCTCACGGCGGACGACTCCGTCGCCTGGCGAAGCAGCAGACACAGCTCTCGATGTGGCTCCTCACCGTCTCGGTGACGCTGGCCGTCGCTGCCGGAACCGTGTTCGGCTGGTCGCTCCCGTCGGTGTTCGAGGTGGTCGTCTTCGCGGGATTCGTCGTCATCGCCGCCGTCGTCGTCGTGGTGTTCCCACTCATGTTTGCACAGGTGCGCGAACGGGTCGACTCCGACGACACCCTCGACGACCCGCCGTTCGTGAGCGTACTCGTTCCCGCCTACAACGAGTCGAAGTACGTCGGCAACTGCATCGAATCGATACTCGCCTCCGACTACCCGGAAAACCGGATGGAAGTCATCGTCGTCGACGACGGAAGTACCGACGAGACCTACGCCGAGGCGGCGGCGTACCGAGGCGACTCCGTCTCCGTCTACCACCGGTCGAACGGCGGCAAACACGCCGCACTGAACTTCGGGCTCTCCTGCAGTCGAGGCGAGGTCGTCGTCGCCGTCGACGCCGACAGCGTCTTGGAGTCGTCGGCGATTCGGACGGCCGTGGCTCGTCTCGAATCGGACCACCGCCTCGGCGCCCTCGCAGGCACCGTCGTCATCGACAATCCTGACGGCATCGTCGGTGGTGTCCAGGCGCTGGAGTACGTACTCGGAATCAACACCCTCAGACGGGCGTTTTCGTACCTCGGCACCGTGATGGTCGTTCCCGGTTGTCTCGGCGTGTTCCGCCGCGAGGCGATAGCCGGCGTCGGCGGATACGACCCAGACACCGTCACCGAGGACTTCGATCTGACCGTCCGGTTGCTCAAGACGGGGTGGCGAGTGGAACTCGTCGAGAGTGTCGTCTACACGGAAGCGCCGTTCTCTGTGGCCGACCTCCTAAATCAGCGACTCCGATGGACGCGCGGGAACGTCCAGACCCTGTTCAAACATCGCGACGTGCTCTCGACCCCCGATTACGGCTTCCTCCATCGATTCACTTTTCCGCTGTCGGTGATGTCGCTGCTATTCGTTCCGTTCGCGAGTATCGTCGTCACGTGGGCGATTCTGCTCGCGATATTGAACGGCGGTCTCGTCGGCGTGGCGATAGTCGCGGGATATTTCCTGCTCGTCGTCCTTCTCGTCGCCGCGACGGCCCTCGACGTGGCAGACCGCCACTGGCGACTGATTCGATACGCACCGTTTCATCTCCTCGGTTACCGACAGTTCCTCGACTTCGTCGTCGTTCTGACGGCGGCGACGCTACTTCGCGGGACGAGCGTACGATGGGAGTCGGTCACTCGTGCCCGCCAGCAGTCGACGGAAACGGCGTCCAGCCGGGGGCCCGCGAACGACTAGTCGACGATGATGCCCGATTCGTCGTCGCCCGTCCCTCCGGAGGCCATCTCGGTCCGGTAGCGCTCGATCCATCCGGCGAAGCAGTTCGGACAGAGTCGCTGGCTGTCGACTTCCGAGCGGTCCACGGAGACTCTGACCGTGCGCGCGAGGGCGTCCGTCACCTGCTCTCCGCACGCGTCACATGGGTCGGTGTCGCTCATCGGTCCCACCTCTATCGGCCGCCGCTATAGTCGTTGTTCCCCACCGACGCGTCGGACCGGAGAACGAGCGGTGGGGCCGAGCGACGGGAGGGGCGGTAGCGGAGAGAGTGAGGTGAGAACCGGGGGCGGGTGGCGGGTGACGGGCCGCTACTTCGTGCGGAACGCCCGGTCGCCCGCGTCGCCGAGTCCGGGGACGATGTAGCCGTCGTCGTCGAGGTAGTCGTCGATGGCGACGGTGAGCAGGTCGGCGTCGGGGAACTGCTCGCCGACGCGGAGCAGGCCGTCCGGCGCGGAGACGGCCGAGAGGACGAACAGGTCCGTCGGGTCGGCCGCGGTGCTCTCCAGCACGTGGTCGAGGACGGCGCACATCGTGCTCCCCGTCGCCAGCATCGGGTCGGCGACGATGACGGTGTCCTTCTCGGTTATCTCGGGCAGTTTCACGTAGTCGATGGTGATGGGGAACTCGCCGTCCTCGTCCATCCCGGCCTCCTCGTCGCGCCCGGCGCTGATGACGCCCTGCTTCGCCCGCGGGAACGCCTTCAGCAGTCCCTCCACGAACGGCGTCGCCGCCCGCAGGACGTTGATGATGACCACGTCGTCGAGCCCCTTCACGCGCTCGCCGGTGGTCTCGGTCAGCGGCGTCTGGACGGTGACGTACTCCGTCTCCATCACGCCGTCTATTATCTCGTACCCGCAGATACGGCCGAGTTTCACCAGCCCCTTCCGGAACGCCACCTGTTCGGTCTCGACGTCCCGGAGTCTGAGGAGGGTGTCTTTCGCCAGCGCGTGCGTGATGAGGTACGCGTCGTCTCGGTCTTCGATGGGCATGTTGTTCGAAACGCGGGCCGTCCACCGACATAAATGCCGATGAATCCGCCGGAGAAAACTCGTGCGGGAGGTTCACGCGAAGCAGTCTGCCTCGGTCCCACCGTCGTTCGGTCGCTGCACTCCTCGGCGTCGTTACCGCGTCGTCATCGCGTCACGAGGTACGTGACAGCCATCAGGACGAGCGCTCCCGCCGCTTCGCGTCGTTACCGCGTCGTCACCGCGTCACGAGGTACGTGACAGCCATCAGGACGAGCGCTAACGACGCGACGTTCACGAACGTCAACTCCAACAGCCCGATGAAGTCCAGCCCCCACACGACGACGGCCGCGAACAGCGACGAGAGGACGAGGTTCATCGCGAACAACACGCGCGGGTCGCCGCGGGACGTGGGGCTGGTTCCCATACACGACGCTTCGACCTCCCACACTTAGATTCTTTGTAATTCGGGCGTACGAACCCGTATGCGACCCCGCAACCGACGCGGCGACCTAGTCGACCCCGTCCCGTTCGTGGTCGTCGCGGGCTTGGGGGTCCTCCTCTGCATCTCGTTCGGCCCGCTGTATCTGGACGCCCTCGGCGTCGACTTCGCCGTCAGCGTCCCGCTCTCCATCCTCGTCGCCGCCGGCGTCTGCGTCGCAGCCTACTACCGCTTCGTCTGGACGACCGACCCCTCCCTCCGCGGCGAACGCCCGGTGGACGCCCGGTTCCGCCGACTGTGGTACGGCGGACTGCTCCTGTTCGCCCTGTTCCTCCTCCTCTTACTGCCGTTGGTCTGACTGCACGGGAACACCGATAGATGTGCCTGTCTCATCACGAATAACGACAAAAGGCCATTCAGCGTCCAAAAAAATCTATTAGTAGCTGTGCGTATGAATGGTATGTGTCCGGAGCTGGTGGAAGAACGAGTATCGAATCGCACACGGAGTACGTACGCAGTCGGTTCCGCTGTCTGGAGTGCGGGGAGTACGTCTCGACGCGGCGGAAGCGGTGCGCGAACTGCGCGAAGCGGGCGGCCTGACGGATGTCGTCCGACCCGTCCGGCCCCGCACCGAACGACGACGCCGGGCCGAACGACGCCGGCCCGGAGGACGCCCCGGAGTTCGAACTGGCGTGTCTGTACGGCGACCCGTCGAACCCCCGCGAGTTGACCGTCTTCTCGCCGGCAGACCACCGGATGGCGACGGAGTGGCTGACGGTGGACCGGTCGGTGACCGTCTCGCTCACGGACGTTCGGTAACTGCGCCGTCGACGCTCGCTCTCGACCCACCCACGACGCCGGGCGGAGTCGTCAGCTATACACGGGCGGTCACGGCAGACGGTGTATGCACGAGGTGACGGCGTCGCGGTTCGTCCCGCGGTCGAAGCCGACCGTCCTCCGGCGACTCACGCCCGAGGCGATGGTCACCTACGAGGGGAGTTTCGACGTGCGCGAGGTCCACGACGAGGGTGCGGAGACTGTCGTCGTCGTCGGCGCGCGCGGCGTGGAGTTCGCCCTCCGCTTCCGGACGCACGAGGACGGACTCCGCTACGAACAGGCGGGCGAGGCGGGTCCGTTCGACGCGATGGAGACGACGGTGACCGTCGAACCCGCCGACGGCGGCGTCACCGTCACCGCGCGGTCGGCCGTCAGTCTCGGCTTGCCGCTTGCCTCCCTGACCGACCGCGTCGCCGCGTGGAAACGCCGCGGCGAGTTGGAACGCGCCCTCGACGCCCTCGCGGCCGACGTCTGACGTCCGACCGTTGATTTCGACCGGTGTCCGAGTCACCGCCGCGGCGCGCGGCCGACGCGTCGCTCCCTCGCTTCGGTCGTCCGTGGTGGACGCACGACCGGGTGGCGACTATCTCCCTGCAGTATCACGAACGACTATGAGTGTCATTGGCACGCTCAGGGACGTGCTCGCGGCGTCGACGCAGTCGCCGGACCGCGGAACCGGCACGAGTGAGGTGCAGGGGTCGTACTGGTGTCACGACTGCGCGGAACGGGTTCCCGCGCGGGACGCCGGCGACGACGCTCCCGCGTGTCCCGACTGCGGCG
>NZ_WPCD01000307.1:0-2680 GCF_009741955.1 Halogeometricum sp. CBA1124
TCGCCGACGGCGTCGCCCTCGGCGTGGTCGTCGACCCCATCCTCGCTGTCGGCACCTTGCGTCACGCTTTCACCCGTTGGGGAATACCTTCACGTTGCGCAACTTGAGAGTTTCCGTGGCTGTTCGAAATCTATCACGTTCTTTATCGGAGGGCAGATACGAGCGCCGGTTCGCCACGTTTAGAACCCGTCGCCGCGCATCGAATCTCATGGACGTTCGTGAGCTATCCGACGTGGAGACGGTCGGCGTCGTCGGCGCCGGCACGATGGGCAACGGCATCGCGCAGGTGGCCGCGATGGCCGGGTACGACGTGGTCATGCGCGACGTCGAGACGCAGTTCGTCGAACGCGGGTTCGACAGCATCGAAGACTCCCTCGCGCGGTTCGTGCGGAAGGACCGCCTCACCGAGTCGGAGTCGGAGGCCGTCCTCGACCGCATCCACGGGACGACGGAGTTGGCCGACCTCTCCGTCGCGGACCTCGTCGTGGAGGCGGCCGTCGAGGACATGGAGATAAAGCGCGACATCTTCGCGGACTTAGACGAGGTGGCCGACGAGGACGTGGTGCTGGCGACGAACACGAGCACGCTGTCTATCACCACCATCGCCGCCGCGACGGACCGCCCCGAGAAGGTGGTCGGCGTCCACTTCATGAACCCGGTGCCGGTGATGAAGGGCGTCGAAGTCGTCGTCGGGGAGAAGACGGACCCCGCCGTCGTCGACATCGCGCACGAGTTCTCCGAGGAACTCGACAAGGAGACGTGGGAGTCCGACGACAAGCCGGGGTTCGTCACGAACCGCATCCTGATGCCGTGGATAAACGAGGGCATCCGCGCCTACGACGAGGGCGTCGCCTCGAAGGACGACATCGACCGGGGGATGACGCTCGGCACCAACGTGCCGATGGGTCCGCTGACGCTGGCCGACCACATCGGCCTCGACATCTGTCTGGACGCCTCCGAGACGCTTCACGAGGAACTCGGCGACCGGTACAAGCCGGCGTACCTCCTCAAGCGGAAGGTGGACGCGGGTGACCTCGGCAAGAAGACCGGAAAGGGGTTCTACGACTACGAGTAGGCGAGGCGTCTCCCGCCCGCGCCGCGGCGCGCCCCTACCACGTGCAGTTCGAACACCGGTCCTCTCCCAACTCCTCCAGTTCGCGGTCCTGTTTCTCACCGGTCTCCAGCACCGACGACTCGGTGCAGGCGAGGATGTCCGTTCGATGCCACCGACCGTCCGTCCCTTGCACGACAGTCACAGCCATACGTTCGAACTATCGCCGGGGTGTCACGAAACGTTTTCGCGTCCCGCGTCCGCGGCCGCGAGGGGCAGTCGGCGGTCCGTTCGCGAGAGACAGTCGCCGGCCGGTCCGCAGGGGGTCAGTCGCCGGCCCGCCAGCGGAGGACGAGGGCGACGACGGCCCCGCCGCCGAGGAAGACGAACCCGAGGCCGGCGAAGACGAGGGCGAACGTGCGGACCGTCGGCAACACCTCCCCCGCGGCGACGTACGCGAGGCCGCCGGCGAACCAGAACAGGAACGCGACGAACCCGCCGACGAACAGCGCCGTCCGCGGGTCGAGATAGTCGTCTGCGGGCACGACCCACCGTTTCTCGCCGCGGGTAATCAGTCCGTCGTCGCTCCCGGGTCCGAGTATCAACGCTGAACATCTGCACGAACCATTTAACAGGGGGTCGTCCCTCGCAACGCGCATGATACGGGTCGAGGGACTTCGCAAGACGTACGGCGACTTCCCCGCCGTCGTCGGCAGCGACTTCGCGGTGGACGAGGGGGAGATTTTCGGGGTCGTCGGGCCGAACGGCGCGGGGAAGACGACGACGCTGAAGATGCTGGCGGGACTCGTCGAACCGACCGAGGGGACGGCGCGCGTCGGCGACTACGACGCCGGCGACCCGGAGATGCGCCGCCACCTCGGCTTCCTGCCCGAGGAGTCACCCCTCTACGAGGACATGACCGCGCGGTCGTACCTGCGCTTCTTCGCGGACCTGTACGACGTGCCGCGCGAGGAGGCCACCCGGCGCACAGAGGACACTCTCGACCGACTCGAACTCGAACACCGCGACCGGCGGTTGGGCGACGTGTCGAAGGGGATGAAGCGAAAGGTCGCCATCGCCCGGTCGCTGGTGAACGACCCGGACCTGCTCATCTACGACGAACCCGCGTCGGGACTGGACCCCCTGACGACGAACTACGTGCTGGAGTTCACCCGTGACCTCGCGGACCGCGGCAAGACCGTCGTTTTCAGCGCGCACAACCTCTACCACGTCGAGAGCGTCTGCGACCGCGTCGTCATCATGAACCGCGGGGAGATAATCGCCCGCGGGACGGTGCCGGAGATACGCGAGGAACACGGCGAGACGACGTACCACGTGTTCACCACGGCGGCCGTCGAGGGGTCGGAGGCCACCGACGACGGCCGGTACCGGCGCGTCGTCCCCGACATGGACGCCGTCGATTCCGTCCGCGAGGCGGCCGCGGCGGCCGGCGGCGAGGTGGTCGACATCCGCACGCGAGAGCCGAGTCTGGAGGACGTCTTCCTCGAACTCGCCGGCCGGCCGCCCGAGGCGCGCGACGACGGCAGGGGGCGGGCCGCCGCGTCCGGGGCGGACGGCGGGCGCGACGGACCCGACGCGAGCGACGGGGACCGAACGGGCGACGCGACG
>NZ_WPCD01000168.1:0-8354 GCF_009741955.1 Halogeometricum sp. CBA1124
AAACGTTCAGGGCCTTTCAGGCAGTCACCGTTGACGATTCCCGGCTGGCACACTCACTGGCTTCGGAAGAAGCCGCTCTGGATATTGGTGCGAACAACCTCGTCGCCTGCACAACCACGACCGGCAAGCAATACTTATACGAAGGACGCGACCTGTTCGAGCGATTCCGCGAGACGACGCGAGAAATCGCCCGGCTTCAATCTCTTTTGGAGGACGGTCGATACAGTAGTCACCGTATCCACCGCCTGTGCGACCGACGTACCAAGCGCCGTGACCACGCCCAAGATGCCCTTGCCCGTGACCTCATCGAACGCCTGTACGATGAAGGCGTTTCGACAGTGTACGTCGGGACGTTGATAAACGTGCTTGAGACGCACTGGTCGGTAGAGACGAACGTCAAGACGCACAACTTCTGGGCGTTTAGAGCGTTCCTGAATCGACTGGTGTGTACCGCCGAAGAATACGGTATCTCGGTGGAAGTACGGTCTGAAGCGTGGACGAGTCAGGAGTGTCCGGACTGTAGTTCGACAGAGGATACGACGCCCCACCGCGAGACGCTGACGTGTCCGTGTGGCTTCGAAGGGCACGCTGACCTCACGGCGTCAGAGACGTTCCTTCGGCGGCAGACAGCGGTAACATGGTCGATGGCACGGCCTGTATGCCGCAAGTGGGACAACCACGAATGGTTGGAGTCATCACGCTCTTCCCGTCCCAACGAGGAGCATACGAACCCGCAAGTTGCCTCCGTGGGCCGGTAGTCGATACCCCCAGCGCGAGGAAACCCCGCCGTGAACGGCGGGGAGGATGTCATCATGACCTAGTCTATATATCACCCATATCAAACATACTATTTGTTAGTATTATTGGAAGATATTAGCAAGTGTAATCATCCTCTTCTTGTCAGTCAAACGTGATGCGTCTTACAAGACGAAAGGCGGTACTCGGTACCGGTGCGTCAATAGCCACAGGTCTCGCGGGGTGTCTCGGCAGCGTCAGTTCCAGCGATAGCGGCTCAGGCGGCGACCAAACGTATGACGTCGGGCACGGTGATTTCCAGACATCGATCAGCGCTTCGAGCTTCCCCGATATGCTCTACTTTTACTGCGTGCAGTCGGGCTGGATGAACTGGCCGTCGGTGATGTCCGCCTTCGAGGAGGAGTACGGGCCGGCGGTCCACGACGACGACCGCTCTTCGGGCGAAGCTCTGCAGCACATGCGTTCTCATGCGAACGAAATGACCCATTCCGGGTACAACGGCGGATACACCTACGGAATCGTCGCTCGGAACGACGGCTTCACGCAGGCGTACAAGCCCAAGGGATGGGAGAAGGTCCCCGACTCGCTGAAGACCGACGACGGACACGTTACCGCGACACGGCGCGTGACGACGGCGGTCACGTACCGAAAAGACATCTACGAAGAACGGGGACTCGACGCACCGAAGACGTGGGAGGACCTTCTCCAGCCCGAAATCATGCAAGACTTGGCCCTGCAGACGCCGCAGGCGGCTGTCGGACTCGCGGCCGCGCTTTCGGTGAACAACGCACGGGGGGGGATCGATGGACAATCTCCAGCCCGTCATCGACTACTACAAGCAGATTCAGGAGGGCGGTGCGGAGTTCACCGACAACTTCCTCGCGCAGTTCTCACGCGGCGAGTACGCCACGTTCATCCGATACGATTACTCCGGTCTCGACCTGAAACACAACAACGACGAAGTCGCAGCTGAGAACGTCGGAGTCGCGCTCTTGGGCGGAGAAAACGGTAACCAGGGCGCTCTCAATATGCCGTACGGGTACGCGCTCCTCGAAGACGCCCCCAACCCCGAAGCCGGAAAGCTGTTCATGGACTACGTCCTCTCACTTGAGGGACAGCAACACTTCCTCGACGCGTACGTGCGCCCAATCCGGTCCTCTGAGATGGAACTGCCCGACGAGTTTATCGCCGCTGAGGAGTACGAGCGGACGGAGTTCCAGGTCGACTACAATCAGCTCGTCCAACAGCAGGAGTCGATTATTCAGGAGATCACGCGCGGCGCAAACATCTGATATCCGATGTCTACCGGTCGTCTACAAAACGTCCGTGAATCCCTCCCGTCGAGTCGTGGGATCGCGGCGTTAGCCAGCGCGCTCGTGGATCCGACGACGGAGCGTGACCGTGAGCGTCGTCGCATCGTCGCGCTGTCTCTCCCTTTCGCGAGCCTACTACTAGTCGCGGGTGTCTATCCACTGCTTGAAGTGGTCCGCATCAGTGTCTCCGCCGAACCGTTCCAATCTGTCGGGTTCACACTCGATGCATACCGAACGTTGTTCACCGATCCCTACTACCTTCGCGTCGGAGTCAACACGCTCTGGTTCGCTGCGCTGACGACGCTGGTCTCGGTTGGTCTTGCAGTTCCAATCGCACACTCTCTGGAGAAGTACGACCTGCCGGGAGAAGACGTGTTCGTGACTCTCGTCTCCTTTCCGATCAGTCTCCCCGGGATCGTCGCGGCGTTCATGATACTCGTCATGTTCGGTAACAACGGCGTCGTCACTAATCTGGTCGCGACGTTCGCTCGAATGAACCCGACCGACATCGCCTTCGCCGTCAGCGTCCCCGGGCTGTTCCTCGCATTCGTCTATTCGATGGTCCCGCGAGCGACCCTTATCCTCCGCGGTACGTACGCGGAAGTCGAAGGTGCGGCCGAAGAGGCCGCGCAGGCGCTGGGGGCGACACCCTTCCAGACGTTTAGACACGTCACGTTCCCGCAGATCCGACCGGGAATCACGGGAGCACTCATCCTCACGTTCCGAACCGGCCTCGCTATCTTCGGGACGCTCATCGTAATTCAGACGCTAGTTGTGTGGACGCTGCAACTCGACCGTGAACTCGCGGCGGGAGCCTTCCCGGTCGCGGGCGCGATGGCGACTGTCTACTTCGTGTTCGTCTTTGGATTCACGGCGCTCGGACTGCGCTACACGAGCGCGGAGGTCGGTCTATGACCCCCCTCTCGCGACGGGTTGGTCGCCCCGCCGTCACGGTCGTCTTACTGGCGACGGTCACGTTCCTCATCGCTCCTGTTGCCCTCACTATCGTCGCTTCCTTCGCCCGCGAGTGGACGGGCGTCTTCCCGTCCGGTTTCGTCACGTTTCGCAACTGGCAGCAGGTGCTCGGACTCGCGGACACGATCGGGTCACAACGCAGCATGGGCTGGGACCCTCTTTTTACTCTCCCGGTAAACGGTGGAGTGACGGTTCTAGCTCCCTCGGAGCTGTTCTTCAGCGTCGGTCTCGCCCTCGGTGGAGTCCTGATCAACCTTGTCGTCGGCGTCCCAATCGCGTACGCCGTCGCCCGATACGAATTCCGGGGGCGCGAGTGGGTCAGCGCCGTGTCTGTCCTACCGCTCGTTCCGGGCGTCGTTCTCGGCGTTGCATTCCTGCGAGCGTATCCTACGCTTTCCGGAACGAGCTTTGGGCTGATCGTCGGCTATTCCCTGTTGAAGGTTCCGTTCATGGTGATGGCCGTCCGAAGCGAATTCGAATCGATGCCGCTCCGACAATTGGAGGAGTCGGCACGGGCGCTTGGCGCTTCCTGGCCCCGAACGTTTCTCACCGTTATCGTCCCGAACGCTCGTTCGGGCATCGTCTCCGGAGCGATCATCTGTTGGACGCTCGCGGCGGCGGAGTTCAACTTCTCCTACATCGTCTGGGCGAAGGGAACGCAACCGCTCGCGCTCTTCCTGCAGCGTCACATCTCGAACAGCACGTTCACTAAAGCCGCCGCCGCGGTGTCGATGTTCTTCTGCATCGTTGTCGCTATCACGCTGTTACTGCAGGCGGTCGGTACACGCGGTTTCGACACGAGAGGTTCCTGAATGGCACGCCTTACCATCGATTCGATCCGGAAGGAGTACGATCGTACCGTCGCAGTCGAAGATGTCTCTCTCACCGTCGACGACGGCGAGATACTGGGACTGTTGGGACCGTCGGGGTGCGGGAAAACCACGACTCTCCGTACCGTGGCGGGATTCGAGACGCCGACGGACGGCCACGTGAGGTTCGACGACGAGGACATGACGCACGTCCCGCCCGAGAACCGGAACATTGGGCTCGTGTTCCAGACGTACGCGCTCTTCGATAACATGACCGTCCGCGATAATGTGGCGTTCGGGCTGAAGATGCGAGGGCTGGATCAGTCTGAACGCCGCGAGCGAGCCGACGAATTGCTCCGACTACTGGGTATCGAAGCACTGGCGAACCGGAATCCACAGACGCTCTCGGGCGGACAGCAACAGCGTGTCGGCCTCGCTCGCGCCCTCGCCATCGAGCCCCGCGTCCTCCTCCTCGACGAACCGATGACGGGGTTGGACGCGAAACTCAAGCGCCGCCTCCGTCGCGAGGTCGGCGAGCTCTTGGCCGATCTCGGCGTCACAGCGCTATACGTGACCCACGATCAGGCCGAGGCGATGGCGATGTGCGATCGCATCGCGGTGATGAACGATGGGCACGTCGAACAGGTCGGAACGCCCGAAGACGTGTACGAACGACCGGCCAACGAATTCGTCGCGAACTTCGTCGGCACCGCGAACGTCTTCTCGGGAACCGTCGTCGACGGGTCGCTCGAACTGGGATTCACCAGTATCCCCGTCGACGGCGACTCGCCCGACGGTCCGACGACCGTCGTTGCGCGCCCCGAAGCGTTCAGCGTCGACCGGACGGGCGACGTTGAAGCGACGATCCTCGACTGTACGTATCAGGGCGAGTCGGTCCGGGCGACAGCGTCACTATCTGATGAGACGCGAGTGACGCTTCGACTCCCCGGCTCGCAGTTCTCACCCGACGACGAAGTCGCCCTCACTTTCGATGCCGCATCACTCCACCTCACCGAGTCCGACCGTCTCCACCCCGGAGAGATCGGTGCCTCGGAACGAGGGGGCTAACCCACCTCTGATATTCCGTGTCCTGACCGGTGGGGTTAATGTTGGGCGGGCTCGCTCAACGAGTAGGCGTATGCCCGCACTGCCGAAACCCTCGCCGACATCGGCGTTCCGGGCTACGCGAAGGTCGTTCGGGCGATGTCTGCGGACTCTCTCGGACGGTTGCTCACTTCTTGACAATTGGGACGTACACGCTCGATGTCATCGGCAAATTTACCGCGTCGCTCATGTGCATGATTCGTGATCGAGAAGAAGCGCAAGTCTTGTGGAAGGCCAGACTGGCCAACACTGTTATTTAATTACTTCTGATTAGATTGGGTTGTGTAGAAGATTCCGACTCTGCGTGAAGACCTCCTCAAAGATACTCGAGAGTTTGTGAATCCAATCCCCGAGCGCGTTAAGAAGTAACACGATAGCCTCATAAACAATGAAAAATTACAGATGTGGACTGTCGTACCTGCCGACTCGATCCAGACATCAACAAGCCCTACGGCTGTACGGCTCCCGTTTTGCGGGAGTCGAGAATCGACCATGATCTCCGATGTGACGGTTCATACGGCTATTACGGCGAATTCGACTGGTCGGTCGTAATCCAAGGTAGATGAAACAACTTCGCACGCATTCTTGTTCGCCTCTGAAAATACTCTCAACCGACGAAAATAATTGGACAGTTTGTCGAACTACTTGAATACCGGCTGGAGGAAGACAGTACGATACAGTAAACGCCCCTCGGATGATCAAACCCGGTGCTGATCCTGATATTTACGAATGTCTTGACCCGAATATGTTCACCATCCAAACAAAAAATTTCGATAGTCGGGCTTCACCTCGGACCCGGTGACGAGGAGAACCCGCCCTGGAAGCCAGTATAGCTATCTGTAACGTATATCTGTCACAAGTATCTGGCACGCATGTCTGTACTGATAACACCGTTTGAACACAGACCGACCTCATCGAACCGGCACTGTCTAGTGAACCTCCCCAGCTGGTGTTCGCTCGTCGAGCAGTTGATGCGGTCGTTGGATGTTATAGTAATGAATGAACAGTGCAAGCCACTGGCGAATGACCAACCGACTTCTTACCCACGAATTATGGAAGCGATCAACTCGTATTTGAGGGTGTGAAACCACCTTTCGACCAGGTTTCGAGCAGCGTCGTTGACTTATTTCTCAGTCCTAATTGGGAGAGTACAGTCGGATATCTGAACTGACTGGCGGGAAACACAGTGTCTTCATAATAGTGTTTCTTGACGACTCCATGAAGAAATGCAGCCCCCTGATCAGTGCTGTGACATTTGAACGACTGCACGTCAAGAAGCAACTTCGCATCGAGAATTATTGCAGCGTACAACCAAGACCACTTGCCATTGACTTTGACAGCGGTTTCGTCAACTGCGACCCGTTTCGACTGCGTCGACGATCGATCTCCTCACGGCGTTTCTACAGTCTGAACAAGGGGACGACTACAGACTCTGACTCCATCACCCGTCGCTCGTTCTGAGTCGACGTTGCTTAATTCAATCAGTAGCCGTAGTCGTCCATCTTCAACGGGAGAGAATACTCAAAGCCGGGTTCACTAAGAATTCGGTCGAGCGGAAGTGCTCCTGGCCGACCCTCTGCTGTCACTTTCGTGTTCGTTACGACTGGGTGTGTGTGCTTTTTCGCCTAATGGCCACGCCAGTTTACGTATCCTTCGTCGGGTTTTCTAGTGGTTCCAGCACCCTATTCTACTTATGTGGGCCGTTTTTCTCCACCTCGCGGTAGACCAATTGGTCTGAATCACTATCGATCCAATCGGATGCCACATATGATAAAGGATTTATATCTCATGACTGTGGTGTGAGTATACGATGCCCGACCGTCAACTAGTCAGAGAAAAAGTGAAACAAACCGCTGACGTACTAGAGGAGACCGGCACAGATCTCTGGCTAACGTACTGTCGTGAAACGACCGAGATCGATGAGCCGTGCCTCCCTTTTCTTCTCGGATTCGACGTTGTCTGGCCGACAATGGTGCTGATTTCCAAAGATGGCGATAAGGCAACTATCATCGGAAGTCACGACGCACAGAATGTGGATTCGCTCGGAGTTTACGACGTCTATCCGTACGAAGCGTCTCTTGAAGAGCCGTTCTTGGACCTACTCAAGAAGATTGACCCCGATGAAATCGCTGTCAACTATGCAGAGGACAACACTATCGCCGATGGACTCACTCATGGAATGTTTCGTCGCCTTGAGGCACTATTGGAGGGAACGGAGTATGAGGGTAGTCTAGTTAGTGCCGACGAGGTCATCACTCGCTTGCGGAGCGATAAGTCTCCAATCGAACGCGACCGCATGATCCGTGCGGGTGAGATAACTACTGACCTATTTGAGGAGGTGACGAATCAGTGGGAACCAGACTGGACAGAGGCCGATGTCGCCGAGTACGTCCACGACCGGATGCACGAACAGGGTCTCGAGAGTGCTTGGTCCTGGGATTACTGTCCGACGGTTCATGCGGGATCCGATTCAGCGTTAGGACATACGATGCCGAGCGATACTGTACTCCGCCCGGGACAGGTACTACACATGGACTTCGGCGTAAAATACGAGGGATATGCGACTGACATACAGCGGTTGTATTACTACCCGACTGAGGACGAGAGAAAGATACCCGAGGATCTTCAGGCTGCCTTTGAGGACGTTCGTGCGGCCATCGATGCGGCTTTCGAGACACTCAAACCAGGTGTGAGAGGCCACGAAGTTGATGCTGCGGCACGAGCAGAGATAACCGACCGAAACTGGCCAGAGTATTCCCACGCCGTCGGACATAACGTTGGGCGGAATGCGCACGATGGTGGGACGTTACTCGGCCCACTCTGGGAGCGATATGGCGAGTCACCGAACGGAACTGTCCGCGAGGGTGAAATATATACGCTCGAGCTCGGGATTGAAACTGATTATGGGTACCTCGGGCAAGAGGAGATGGTGGTTGTGACGGAAGACGGCGCTGAATGGTTCCTTGACCCACAGACGGAACTTCGTCGACTAGAAGTCTAACGTTCCGACTTCGTCTCAAACGTTTCATCCCGATCGGCCTCGTTTAGGTCATTCTTCGTATCTGATGGATCTGGTTGCCTCAGTCTTTCTCGCCCCCTTTGTAGGGATGTGCAGACATATGGCCTCTGCATTTCGTGCCTTGTTGCTATCCAAATCTTGTCAAAAAATCATGTTGTCTCATCTACCGCTGTTCAGTAAGTAAAACCACTGCGAAGCCGCACCTTCCTGTCCGTCACACATTTCACACTCGCTTTAGCTGAAAGTAGGCGCTAAGCCCCCTCCCTCAAGGAGCGACCGGAGGGAGCGAGTAGGGAGGGGATACAGCGCCGCACGTTTCTCATACACGTTCGGCACTCGGTCCACAGGCCCACGCAATCGAAGCTATTATACGCAAAA
>NZ_WPCD01000210.1:0-6496 GCF_009741955.1 Halogeometricum sp. CBA1124
TCCCATTTGCTCACCGTCGGTACGCGCGTCGGCCAGAAGAGTCGAAGCCGACCGCGCCGAGAGTCGAAACAGACGCCCGAGAGTCGAAACAGACGCCCGAGAGTCGAAACCGATGCACCGAGAATCGAAACAGACGCGCAGAGGCGAGACCGGCCCGGAGCAGACGCGAGAGGGGGTTCGCTACGACTCGGTTCCCGTCTCGCTCCCGCCGTCCTCGACGACGACGGTGCCGACCATCCCCTGCGGTTCGTGGGGGACGCAGAGGTACTGATACTCGCCGGGCACCTCGAACGTGTGCGAGAACGACTCACCGCTGTCGATGAGGCCGCCGAGTTCGTTGTGGTAGGCGTCGCGGGCCGTCTGGGTGTCCTCGTACCCGCCGGTCGCGAAGAACTCGGCGTCGTCCGGGATGCCGTCGTCGTACGCGGTGACCGTGTGACCGCGCGAACTCGTGTTCCGCCAGACGACCGTGTCGCCCACCGAGACGGTGAGCGAGGGCGGCGTGAACGCGACTGCGGTCATCCCCACGTCGTAGTCGTCCTGTGCGGCCGAGGCACATCCGGCCAGTCCCGCGGTGGCGACGGAGCCGAGACCGGCGAGAAACCGACGCCGCGACGGCCCGTCGGCGCGTTGCCGTTCCTGCATGGTCGAACCTCGGGGGTCGAGAGCTAAATGCGCCGCGGTCGGCGCGTCGAAACCGACGGGCGGACTCGTCGCGGTCCGTGCGACCGCGGGTCGGTCGGTGGCGGCAGAATATAAACACGTAAAGCGTCGGTCGTCCACGCCGAGAGTATGAAGCCCCGCTTCGTCGGCGAGATGGGTCTGGCCGACGCGGTGACCGTCGCCAACGCCGCCCTCGGCTTCCTCGCGGCCGTCGCGGCGACGGTCGACGTCGCCCTCGCGGCGCGTCTCATCCTGCTGGCGGCCATCGCCGACGCCCTCGACGGCGTCGTCGCCCGTCGGCGCGGCGGGACGGCCGTCGGCGAGTACCTCGACTCGCTGGCCGACGTGGCCTCCTTCGGCGTCGCCCCCGCCCTCCTCGTCGCCGTCGCGGTCAGGGAGGCGTGGGCGTTCGACGCGCTCGGGGTCGGCGTCGCGCTCTTCGGGTCGGCGCTGTTCGTCGCCGCGGCGGTCACCAGACTCGGACTCTACACCGCCTACGACAGCGACCTCGCGGAGACGGAGGGCGTCCAGACGACGCTGGCGGCCACCATCCTCTCGGCGGGCGTCCTCGCGGGGTTCACCGACCCAGTGATCCTCGTGTCCCTCGTCTACCTCCTCGCGGCCCTGATGGTGACGACGATAACGTACCCCGACCTGCACGCGCAGGACGCACTCGTGATGGGCGTGGTGCAGGCCCTCGCGGTGCTCCTGACCGGCCCGGTCGGTCGCCGCCTCGTCGGTGACCTCGGCCGCGGATTCGCGTTCGGACTGCTGTTTCTCGCCCTCGCGTACCTGTTCCTCGGGCCGATGTTCTACTGGCGGCGCGACTGAAACGTCGGTTCCGCAGACCTCCTCGACAGTCGGCGGGCACCCCGTGTCGAACAGGGGGAGACGGTCGCCGCGTCTGTGCCGGACGTAGTCGAGACGGGTTCAGGACCGCTCGACGTCCGCCGCCGAGGGATTCGACCCGTACAGCGCGGGGACCCAGTTCTGGCTGTCGATCGACGGACGCTCGTAGTTCGGGTCCGTCTGTCTGTCGGGCAACTCGGTCGGTTCGGGCATGGTGTCCTCGTACTCGATCTGCGTGAGGAGGTGACTGATGCAGTTGAGTCGGGCGTGCTTCTTCACGTCGGCGTTGATGACGTGCCACGGCGACCCGTCCGTGTCCGTGTAGGTGAACATCGCGTCCTTGGCCCGCGAGTACTCGACCCACCGCTCTCGGGCCTCGAGGTCTATCGGGCTGAGTTTCCAGCGACGTTTCGGGTCGTTGCTGCGCTTCTGGAAGCGCCGTTCCTGTTCCTCGTCGCTGATGGAGAACCAGTACTTGACGAGGATGATGCCCGAGCGAGTCAGCATGCGCTCGAACTCGGGCGCAGAGCGGAGGAACTCGCGGTACTCTTCGTCGGTACAGAAGTCCATCACGCGCTCGACCGTCGCGCGGTTGTACCAACTCCGGTCGAACAGCACCATCTCACCGGCCGCCGGGAGGTGTTCGACGTATCGCTGGAAGTACCACTGGCTCTGCTCGCGTTCGGTGGGTTTGCCGAGTGCGACGACTTTCACCACCCGGGAACTCGTCCGGCGAGTGATTCGGTGTATCGTCCCGCCCTTGCCCGCCGCGTCCCGACCGTCGAACAGCACGACGACCCGCAGACCCTGGTCTTTGACCCACATCTGGAGCTTGACGAGTTCTTCCTGAAGCCGTTCCAGTTCCCGCCTGTAGTGCTTCTTCTTGATCTTGCCGCTGTCCTTGTACAGGTCCGCTTCGTCGACGGTGGTCAGTACGGACTCGTCGGCGGGCAACACCGGGTGTTCGGTCATCGGAGCCGTCCCGGAACCGCTTCGGTGCCGGTCGTCGATGCGTTCATGTCATCTGTATTAGTATCGCCGGTAATTAAGAGTATCACACCCGCGAGACGGCCGATATGGCATCTGTCGTCCGTCTCCCGTCGACCGAGGACCGCCTGCACCGGGGAGGTACCGCGCGATTCGAGACCCTACATCCCCATGTCTTCGGCGTCCTCGGGCACCGGGAGGTCGTGCGGCGAGACGCCGAGGAGTTCGGCCGCGTGGTCCAAGGCCATGTCGAACCCGTAGTAGCGTTCGAGTTCGTCGCCGTCGGCGGTCGGCCGCACCTTCAGCATCGCGTAGCCCTCGCGGTTCTGCGCGACGGCGGCGGTGGTCCCGCCCTTGTCGAACGTGAGGACGCGTTCGGTCCCGGTCTCGTAGTAGCGGGCGGTGATGTCGTTCGCCGTCACCTCGCTGTCGGTCATGACGGCCTCTAGGGAGGGCCGGTAATCGAAACTATCGGTTCGGAGACGGGCGGAGTCGGCGAGGACGAAGGACCCCACACCGTCGACGGGTCGGTCGCCGGCGGCCGTCCCGACGGCGGGGGCGTTCGCCGACCGGCGCGTCCGACCGCGAACGAAAGTGACGTGACCCCGTCGGCCGACCTCCCGGTATGTGGTTCCAGAGCGGTCGCCGCCGCGACCTCTGCGCAATCCTCTACGACGCCGGCGAACTCCGCGGGCAGAAACTGAAGACGCGACTGGAGGCGCACTACGAGACGCGACTCGACCCCCAGTCGTTCTACGGGACGCTCGACGCCCTCGTCTCGAAGGGCTATCTGGCTCGCAGAACGGAGGGAATCGCCGACGTGTACGAACTCACCGACCGCGGCGCGGCGGGCGTCGAGGCGCACTACGACTGGTTGACCGAACGGGTCGAAGGGGGCGAACGGCGGCGCGACGGTGAGAGCGCCGCCGCCGACGCGAACGCCGACGCAACGGAGTAGTTACCGTTCGCTGCGCAGTCGGTCGCCGATGGTGTTGCGCAGAATCTCGCTCGTCCCCTCGTATATCTCGTTGAGTTTGGCGTCGCGGTAGTAGCGTTCGGCGGGGAAGTCCTTCGTGTAGCCGTAGCCGCCGTGAATCTGGATGCCCTCGTTGGCCACCTCGCGGCTGATTTCGGAGGCGTAGAGTTTCGCCTGCGCGGCCTCCTTGACGTACGATTCGTCGCGAATCTTCAGGTCGGCCGCCTTGTGCATCAGCAGCTTCGCCGCCTGCACCTTCGTGTCCATGTCGGCGAGTTTGTGCTTAATCGACTGGAACTCCGCGATGGGCTGGTCGAACTGCTCTCGGTCGTCGGCGTAGTCGACGGCGTCTTCGAGGGCGGCGCGGGCGATGCCGATGGAGCGCGCGGCGATAGTGATGCGCCCGCCGTTCAGCGTCTTCAGCGCCTGTACGAACCCCTCGCCCTCCTCGCCGAGGAGGCGGTCTTCGGGGATGCGCATCTCGTCGAAGCGGAGTTCCGCGGTCGGACAGCCCTTGTCGCCGAGTTTGTCCTCCGTCCCCTCGACGACGAACCCGTCGTCCTCCTCGGGGCGCACGACGAACGAGGAGATACCCTTGTTGCCGGCGTCGGGGTCCGTCTTCGCGAACAGCGTCACCGTGTCGGCGACGGAGCCGTTCGATATCCACAGTTTGCCGCCGTTCACGACGTACTCGTCGCCCTCCTTCCGCGCCGTCGTGTCCATCGCGGGCACGTCGCTGCCGGCGCCCGCCTCCGAGAGGGCGAACGCGCCGACGTCCTCGCCGGTGTTCAGGGGCGTCAGGTACTCCCGCTTCTGCTCCTCGTTCCCGAACTCGTACACCATGTTGCCCGCCAGCGAGGTGTGGGCGGCGACGACGGTGCCGAGTCCGCCGCTCCCGCGGGAAATCTCCTCCAGACCGATGGCGTAGGAGTGGTAGTCGAGTCCGGCCCCGCCGTACTCCTCGGGGAACGGCATCCCCATGAGGCCCAACTCGGCCATCTCGTCGACCAGGTCGGCGGGGAACTCGTCGGTCTCGTCTATCTCCGCGGCGCGGGGCCGAATCTCCTCGTCGACGAACTCGGCCACCATGTCGCGAATCTGCCTCTGCTCTGCGGAGAGCGCGAAGTCCATACGTGAGTCTGTCATCGTCGTCACTTTACGTTGTCTCTCCGTCGGCGAGAACTGCCCCACGAGACTTTTTAATCCCCATTCCGTAGAGAGTTACACTCCGAATGTCTCAGCAGGATGAACGTCCCCAGGTCGACCGCACCGACCTCGAATGGTGTCACGAGGCGGTTCAGGGGGTCTCTCGCACTTTCGCACTGACCGTGGACGTCCTCGACGAACCCATGTCGTCTTACATCTGCGTCGGGTACCTCGTCTGCCGAATCGCAGACACCGTCGAGGACGCCTCGCACATCTCGCCGTCGGCGCAGGCGGACCTCCTCCGCACGTACGACGCGGTCCTCGACCCCGACGACGACACCGACGTCGAGGAGTTCGTGACCGCCGTCGAACCGCACCTCCCCGAGGAGATGAACGAAGACTGGCGCGTCGTCCGCGACGCCCCGCGAACGCTTCGCACCCTCGAAGGCCTCCCGGCCGACGTCCGCGAGGCGGTTCTCCCGCCGGCGCGCGAACTCGTCCAAGGGATGGCGAAGTTCGTCGAACGCTACGACGACACCGGCGGCCTGCGCATCCAGTCGCGCGAGGAACTCGAGGAGTACTGCTACTACGCCGCCGGCACCGTCGGCAACCTCATCACGAACCTCGTCACCCGCGGCGACATCGCCCCGGACCGCCGCCGGCGCCTCTACGACACCGCCGAGCAGTTCGGTCTCCTGCTGCAACTCGTCAACATCTCGAGGACGTGTACGACGACTACACCGCAGAGAACAACGTCTACCTGCCCGCGGAGTGGTTGCGCGCGGAGGGCGTCCCGCAGGAGGACGTCCTCGCCCCCGAACACGAGGAGGCGGCCTCCTCGGTCGTTCGCCGGACGGCCGAACACGCTTCGTCGTTCCTCGACGACGCGCAGACGTACCTGGAGACGGTGCCCGCCACGGACGGCAACACGCTGGCGGCGTGGGCCGTGCCGTTCCTGCTGTCGGTCGGAACGCTCCGCGAACTGCTGGCGCGTCCCGAGGACGCCCTCTCGAGACGGGCGTGAAAGTCTCCCGGAAGGAGGTGTTCGCCGTCGTCTCGGAGATGTCCGGCGACGGCGGGCGCGAGGCCCTCGGGGAGATGCGAGAGCAGATAGCCGCACAACCGTACCACCGCGCCCCGACGAGCGCGGACTGACGCGACCGGGGCGGCCTGCCGGTCGTGCGCGAATCGACTCCCGGCGACGACACCGAGTGCCCCACGGGGGACGCGCCCCGGCGGGCACGACTTGGGAGGATTTTTAGTAGTTCGCTGGTTACTCCCGTCCATGGGTACCGAAGAAGCACACGACGACCACGGGCACCACCTCCCCGCCGTGGAGGACTGGCCTCGCGGATTCGGTGAGGCGAGTTGGTGGCCGTTCGTCACTGCGGTCGGCGCGGCCGGCATCTACGCCGGTGCGGGTCTCTACATCCTCAGTCGCGGGGACAACGCCATCGTCGGTCCGATGGTCGGTCCCGGGGCCCTCGTCGGGAGCATCGCCATCTTCCTCGCCGGACTGTACGGCTGGACGTACCACGCGTTCGTGAGTCACTTCTGGTCGCGCGACGCCTCCGAGAAGGGCGCGAACAAGCTCCGCTGGGGGATGCTCGCGTTCCTCGGCTCCGAACTCAGCACCTTCGGCGCGCTGTTCGGCTACTACTTCTACATCAGGGCGGGCGAGTGGTCCGACATCTTCGTCGGCGTCCCCGAACTCGTCGGGTCGCTGGTGCTCATCAACACCGCGCTCCTGATCGCCTCGTCGTTCACGCTCCACTGGGCGCACGTCGCAATCCGCAAGAACGACCGGAAGAAGTTCCTCGGCGGACTCGCGCTGACGCTCCTGCTCGGCGTGGTGTTCATCGGCGGACGAGGTGT
>NZ_WPCD01000113.1:0-11975 GCF_009741955.1 Halogeometricum sp. CBA1124
GGGGGAACTCGTCTCCGTGGGCCACGGGACGCCGGACGAGATAGACGACCACGACGTGGCGGGGAAGATAGCCGTCGCCTCCACGACGACGCCGCCGGGCGGCCGGTTCGTCCACCGGATGGAGAAGTTCGGCTACGCCGTCGACGCCGGCGCGGAGGCGTTCGTCTTCGTCAACCACGTCCCCGGGCAACTCCCGCCCACGGGGTCGCTGAAGTTCGGCGAGGAGGCCGCCGCCCCCGCCGTCGGCGTGAGCAAGGAGGCCGGCGCGTGGTTGACCGACTACGCCGACGAGGGGGTGGAGGCGCATCTGACGGTGGACGCCGAGACGACGCCCGGCGAGAGCCAGAACGTCGTCGGCCGCCTCGGCCCCGACACCGACGAGGAGATTCTCCTCCTCGCCCACTACGACGCCCACGACATCGCGGAGGGAGCCCTCGACAACGGGTGCGGCATCGCCGTCGTCGTCACCGCGGCGCACATCCTCTCGCAGGTGGACCTGCCCGTCGCGTCCGCGTCGCGGGCGTCGGTTGCGAGGAGACGGGACTGACCGGCGCCGAACGCCTCGCCGAGGAACTCGACCACGACCGACTGAAGGCCGTCGTGAACGTGGACGGCGCGGGACGATACCGGGACCTGGTCGCGATGGCGCACACCTCCGAGGCGACGGCGGCGGCGGCCGAACGCGTCGCCGACGAGACGCGACACCCAATCCAGACGGAGACGGAACCGCACCCGTTCAGCGACCAGTGGCCGTTCGTCCGCGCGGGCGTCCCCGCCGTGCAACTGCACAGCGACAGCGGCGAACGCGGGCGCGGGTGGGGGCACACTCACGCCGACACGCGCGACAAGGTGGACGACCGGAACGTCCGCGAACACGCGATGCTGACCGCGCTTCTCGTCCGCGAACTCGCCGAGACTGAGGAGATTCCGCGCCTTGCGGCCGACGAACTCGCCGCCGCGTTCCGCGCGGCCGACTTCGAGACGGGGATGCGCGCGGCGGACCTCTGGCCCGGCGCGTGGGAGTGACTCGCCGGGACGGCTACCGAACGTCGGCGACGACGAGAGCGACGCCGCGGAGGAACTGCCGCGCGGCGAGGTAGACGGCCGGGACGAGGACGAGGGCGTACGCGAGGACGCCCAAATCGAGGATGCTCACGGCCTCGGCGATTCGGCCGGCGACGAACTGACCGACCGCCAACACGACGAACGCGGCGGTGAGGTGGTACGCGCCGCCCCTGACGGCCGACTCCGAGACGACCGGTTCGCGGGCGGCGGCTCCTGTCGGCGCGTCTCCTGTCGGCGCGTCCGCGGGCGAGTCGTCGCTCACCGCGCCTCACCCGCGGCTTCGACGACGAGTTCGACGGCGACGGCGACTTCCAGACTGCCGAGGTAGACGCCGAGCAGCGTCGCGACGAGGGCGACGACGATTCCACCCCCACCGAGCGACGCGCCGACGACCGACCCCACGCCGGAGACGAGCGCGAAGATGCCGGCGCCGACGGTGACGTGGTACGCGAAGTCGCGGTGCGTCCGCGTGGCGGATTCGAGGAGGGCCATACCGCCCGGTTCGCCGACGGCCGACAAAAGTGTAGCCGATTCTGTACGTCTTGGTCGGGGAGACGCCTCAGCAGAACGAGGCGACGTCGGCGAGCGACTGCACCTCGTACGTCGGGTCGCCGGCCAGTCGGTAGTCCTCTCGGTGGGGGCGACGGACGAACGCGGAGTCGGCACCGGCGCGACTCGCGGCGAGCACGTCCACGTTACTGTCGCCGACGTAGAGGACTCGCTCGGCGTCGAGTTCGTCGATGGCGCGTTCGAGGTAGTGCGGCGACGGCTTGCGGTTCCGGTAGCCCTCCACCGTCGGGTCGCGGCCGTACGCCACCTCGAACAGGCCGTCCAGTTCGAACGCCTCCAGAATCGTCTCGACCGTCTCGTGCTGGTTGTTGCTCACCAGCGCCAGCGTCCGGTCGAGGTCCACGAGGGCGGAGACGTCGTCGTACAGGGTCTTCTCGCCGCGTTCGATGGCGGCGGCCTGCGCGGCGGCGGCGTTCGCCTCGTGGCGGGGCCAGAATTCCTCGTAGTCGACGCCGTGTACCTCGCAGACGCGCCGGACGTGCGTGAGACTCCCGTGGACGACGCCGTCGACGCCCTCCGTGGTCGGTTCGACCCCGAACTCCGAGAACGCGGCGCGCACCGCGGCCCGGTGGACGTTCGTCGGCGTCGGTTTCGTCAGGACGCCGTCGTTGTCGACGATGACCGCGTCGTAGCTCATACCCGCCCGTCCCGTCCGCGGCGACCAAGAGGTTGCTATGAGGGCTGTGTTCGCCTCCGTTCGGCTACCGAGAGTCTATAGCTCGCCGGTCCCGCCGGCCGCGCTCTCGCCGCCACCGCTCCCGTCGGCCGCCCCCTCGACGCCGCGTCGGACGCGCCCGGCCACGCGGGCGCGGACGAGTCCGTCCCGTCGCCGTCGCTCGAAGACGTTCGCCGCGCTCTCGACGGCCTGCGGGTCGCGTTCGAACGTCACCTCGGGGTAGACGACGCGTTCGAGGACGAGTGGCTCCGGCGGGGCCGCCGGGACGCCCTCGGGGCCCGTCACCGGGTCGGGGCCGAGAATCGTCTCCACGTCCGAGAGCGACCGGTCGCCGGCGGCGACGGCGTGGACGAGACTGGCGAGGCGACGGACCAGGTTGTACGGGAAGCCACCGGCCGAGACGGAGAGGACGAGGAACTCGCCGTCGGGTTCGACGCGCACGGAGAGGTCTCTGACCGTCCCGCGGTCGTCGCTCGTGAGGTTGTGGAAGTCGTGTTCGCCCGAGAGGGCGGCGGCGGCCGCCCGCGCCAGCGACGCGTCCGCCGCCGGCGCGTACAGGTCGTAGACGTAGGCGCGTTCGACGGCGTGGTGCGTCGCGTGGAACGCCTCGGACACGTCGGCGGCGGCCCACGCCCGGACGCTCGCGGGCAACTCGGCGTTCAGCGCCCGCGGCGTACACCAGTCGGGGCAGTCGAACGCGACGGTCTGCGCGACGGCGGACACCTCGGCGTCGGTCCGTCCGGCGGCGGCGTAGCCGCGGGCTTTCGCGCCTCCTCGTCGAGGACGCCGAGGGCGCGGAGGCCGTCGAACAGGGCGTCTTCGACCGTCGGAACCGACGGCTGGCGCTGGTAGCCGTAGAACGGCCGGCCGTCGTAGGCGAGTCGGAAGGCGCGCACGAGTGGCCCTCGTCGCCGTTCGGACTTATCGCCCGCGGTTCGACGCGCCGCGGTATATACAGCCCGAATCATGAAACGATGCGGGCGTAATTTTCTCACTATGACCGCATGGAAGATACGCTCCGGTCGTCGCGATGCGGCCGGAACGACGCGTCGGACGGAGGTGCGGCGATGAGTCGTCCGAACGTCGTCCTCACCGTCCTCGACACGGCTCGCGCCCGCGACACGGTTCCCGCTTCTTCGTCGCCGATGCCGACGCTGGCCGACGTCGCCGCCGACGGGACGGAGTTCACGAACGCGTTCTCGCCCGCGCCGTGGACGCTCCCCTCGCACGCCTCGCTGTTCACCGGCACGTACCCCTCACAGCACGGTGCGCACGGCGACCACACGTATCTCGACGACTCGCCCCGCACGCTGGCGGAGGCGTTCTCCGCCGCCGGCTACGAGACGGTCGGCGTCTCGAACAACACGTGGGTGACCGAGGAGTTCGGTTTCGGCCGCGGGTTCGACACGCTCCGGAAGGGCTGGCAGTACGTCCAGTCGGACACCGACCTCGGGACCGTCACCCGGGCCGAGCATCCGATGGAGAAACTGCGCGCCGCGGGCGACAGACTGTTCGACGGCAACCCACTCGTCAACGCGGCGAACCTGGTCTACGACGAGTTCGCGGCCGGCGACGGCGCCGAACGGGCGACGTCGTGGGTGGACTCGTGGCTCTCCGACCGCGACGACGAGACGCCGTTCTTCTGCTTTCTGAACTTCATCGAACCCCACGCCGAGTACCGCCCGCCGCGGGAGTACGCCGAACCGTACCTCCCGCCCGACACCACCTACGACGAGGCGACGACGCTCCGACAGGACCCCCGGGCGTACGACGTGGGCGAGTACGCGCTGAACGACCGCGAGTTCGAGGCGCTCCGCGGACTCTATCGCGGGTCGCTCGCCTACCTCGACGACCAACTGGCCCGCCTCCGCGAGTCGCTCGTCGCCGCCGGCGAGTGGGAGGACACCGTGTTCGTCGCCCTCGGCGACCACGGCGAGAACATCGGCGACCACGGCTTCTTCGGCCACCAGTACAACCTGTACGACACGCTGTTGCACGTGCCGATGGTCGCCCGCGGCGGCCCGTTCGACGGCGGTCGGCGCGACGACCTCGTTCAGACGCTCGACCTCGCGCCGACGCTCCTCGACGCGGCCGGCATCGACGACCCGGCGTTCGAGCGACAGATGCACGCCCGGTCGCTCCACCCCGACGCGACCCGCGCGACGCCGTCTTCGCGGAGTACCTCGGCCCGCAACCGTCGCCCGACTCGCTGGCGTCGCGATTCGGCGAGGTACCCGACCGCGTCCGGGCGTTCGACCGGTCGCTCCGCGCGGTCCGGACGGCCGACGAGAAGTACGTCACCGCCTCCGACGGCAGCGAGTGGTTCTACCGCGTCGGCGCGGACCCCGACGAGACGTGGAACCGCGCGGACGACCACCCCGAGCGGACGAGTCTGCTCTCGGACCGCCTCGACCAGTGGGTCGACTCCTTCGAACACGCCGAGACGGGGGGCGAGGTGTCGATGACGGACTCGACGAAGGCCCGACTCTCGGACCTCGGCTACCTCTGAGCGGCGACGGTCGGCCACCCGCCGTCGACTAGAGCGTCTTCGGCACCCACCCGGCCAGCGTGTCGTCCACGTCGTCCATCCACGCGGCCAGTCGCTCCCCCATCGCCTCCCGCACGTCCTCGTAGTGCGGATGTTCCGCGAGGTTCCGCAGTTCGTGCGGGTCCTCGCGCAGGTCGTACAGTTCGTTCCGGTCGGGACCGTTGTAGACGAACTTGTAGCGGTCGGTGCGGACCATCCGCTGGGAGTAGAGGCCGAACTCGTCGCCGTGGTACTGCGCGTACACCGAGTCCAGCCAGTCGTCGGGTTCGTCGCCGGAGAGCAGGGGCCGAAGGCTCCGCGCGTGCGTCTCCGCCGCCGTCTCCGCGTCGGCCCAGTCGAGGAACGTCGGCATCAGGTCGTGCAGGCGGACGAAGGCGTCGCTCTCCTCGACGGTGTCGGTCCGCGGGTCGCGGACCACCAGCGGAATCCGGTACGTCTGCTCGTACATCAGCGGCCCCTTGTTGAACTGGCGGTGCGACCCCGTGAAGTCGCCGTGGTCGGCGGCGTGGACGACCACCGTCTCGTCGGCCAGCCCCGTCCGTTCCAGCGCGTCCAGTATCCGCCCGAACTGGTCGTCGATGAACGTGACGAAGCCGAAGTAGTTCGAGACGAGTTCCGCCCACGTCTCCCAGTCGAAGTCGTCGACGCCGCGGTAGCGGCGGTAGCGGTCGTGAGCCCGCGGTTTCCCGTCGAACGTCTCGGCGTACGACGGCCACGGTTCGACGTCGTCGGGGTCGTACATCGAGGCGTACGGTTCGGGGACGACGTAGGGGTGGTGCGGGCCGAGGAAGTCCGTCCGGTGGAAGAACGGGGCGTCGCCGTTCGTCGCCCGACGCTCGACGGCGTCGACGGTGAGTTCCGCGAGGAAGTACGTCCGCGTCGCCTCCGGCGGGAGCGACGTGGTGCCGGAGACGAGCATCTCCTCGTCGCCGTCGTCGGCGTAGACGGCGTCGGTGACCGTCTCCGAGTCGGCGTCCACGTCCAGCGACTCCAGGTAGCGACGGTAGCGTTCGTCCAAATCGTCGTGGTGGTCGTCGCTCCCGCCGAAGTACTCGAAGCCGTACGCCTCGGGCCCGCACGTCCGACCGACGTGCCACTTGCCGACGTAGCCGTTCTCGTAGCCCGCGCCGGCGAGCAACTCGCCGAACGTGGGCAGGCCCTCGGGCAACTCCGTCCGGATGGCGTCGGCCTCGTGGCTGTTGTTTATCATCCCGTGGGCGTGGGGGTAGAGTCCGGTCAGCAGGGAGGCCCGCGCACTCGTGCAGATGCTCGTCGGCGTGTACGCGCGGTCGAACCACGTCCCCGACTCGCGCAGGCGGTCGATGTTGGGCGTCTCGACCGGCAGCCCGCCGGGTTCCACGAGGTCGGCGCGCTCTTGGTCGGTGAGCAGGAAGAGGACGTTCGGTCTGGCGTCGTCATGACCGAGAGGCGACGCGGGCGTCTGTTGGCTCTGACGGCCGCCGGGCCGTCGCACCCGGCCCGGGGACTCGGCGTGGTTACTTGTGCCCCGGCCTCCGAGAGCGTGTATGCCACCCACGCACGTCCTCGTTCCGCTGGACGGGTCGCCGCTGGCGGACGAGGCGCTGACCCACGCCCTCGACACGTTCGACTGCCCGGTGACGGTGCTGAACGTCGTGACCCCGCTCGACAGTTCGATGAGCGAGGGCGGCATCGTCGGCAGCGACGAGTCCCGACGGGAGGCCGCGCTCGAACGGGCGAACGAACTCGTCGCTGCCGCGGAGCGACGGACCGCCGAGACGGACCGGACGCTGGAGACGGCCGTCGAACCGGGCGACCCGGCGGAGACCATCCTCGCGTACGTCGACGACCACGACGTCGACCACGTCGTCATGGGCGGTCACGGCGGGTCGCGGAGCGAACTCGTCAGTCGCCTCCTCGGGACCGTCGCCACGAAAGTCGTCAGCGAAGCGCCGGTGACCGTGACGGTCGTTCGGTGACGGTCACACGCCGAGCAGCGTCGCGAACGCCCGGTAGACCCCGAACCCGATGGCGACCGACGTGACGAGCGTCAGGAGCCAGAACGCCAGCGTGACCCCGATTTTCCGCCGGGACACGCCCGCGGACCCCCCGGCGAGTCCACCGCCGATGACGCCCGAGATGATGATGTTGTTGAACGAGATGGGGATACCGAGTTCGATGGCGAGTTGCGCGATGATGAACCCCGGCACGAGCGCCGCGATGGAGCGACGGATGCCGAGTTGGGCGTACTCCCGCGAGGTCGCCTGCAGCAGTCGCGGAGCGCCCATCCACGCGCCGCCGAGGATGCCGACCGCCCCCAGCACCGACAGGACGATGCCCGGCAGTCCGAGTTCGGTCCCGTAGAGGTTCTCCAGTGGCCCCGTCGCCAACCCCACCTGACTCCCGCCGCTGGAGAAGGCGACGACGCTCCCGAGTACGACCAGGAACGTCTTGACTCCCTTGTCGACGGACTGCTGCGTTCGTCGCCGGATGTACTGGAAGCTGACGACGCCGAACAGGAGAGTCACGACGACCACCGCGGGGTCGACGCCGGCGACGGGAGGCGCTCCCGCGCGCCCGCGACGAACCCGGCGACGGAGTTCTGCGCACCCGACGGCGCGGGGATGACGCTCAGTCGGACGTTCGCGACGATGGCTCCGACGACGCCGGCCAGCAGGGGGACGCTGACCGTCTCGGGGATGTCGTCCCGGCGGAGCACCGTGGCGGTGAGGTACGCGAGCGTCCCGGAGACCGGCGGCACGAGCGCCCAGAACGTCGCGATGCGGCGGTAGGTGTCCAGCGCCGGCGCGCCGCCGAGCGACAGCCCCACGCCGACCATCGCGCCCGTCGTCGCGAACGCCGCCGGGACCGGATAGCCGGTGTACACGCCGAAGGCCATGAACGCCGTCGCGGTCAGGAGTCCCGCAGTCGCCGCCAGCGAGGTGATGGCGACGCCGTCGATGAGCCCAGCGCCCACCGTCTCCGAGATGCTCCCCCCCTGCGCGAGCGCACCCAGCGCGGCGAGGATACCGATGAGGAACGCGGCCCGCATCGTCGAAATCGCGTTCGCGCCGATGGCCGGTGCGAACGGGGGCGAGTTGCTGTTGGCTCCGAGCGCCCACGCCGTGCCCAGACTCGTGACCGTCGCGAGCAACACCAGAATCCAGAACACGCCGCCGGTCATCAGCATCGTCGTCCTCCGAGTCCGCGACGCGTCCGCGCGCGTCGTCGGTCGGCCGGGCTCCGTGGGGGGCCGCTTCGGTTCCCGGTCGGGACTGCTTCGTCGCCGACGGTCCTCTCGGGCATCGTCTGGTCCTCACGCCGCGCTGGCAAAAGTACTCGGACGGCCCGCGACCCGCCGCCGGCGCGACGCTCTCGACTACGCGAAGTCGTCGTACGTCGGGCGGTCCCGGTCGCCGGGGAAGTCGTCGACGGGCGCGGTGGTCTGGTCGCCGCTGGCCATCTCCTTGACCGTCACCTCGTCGTTCTCTAAGTCCTGTTCGCCGACGATGACCACCGTCTCGGCGTTCACGGAGTCGGCGTACCCCATCTGCGCGCCGAAACTGCGACCGGCGACGTCCGTCTCGACGACGTGACCGCGGTCGCGCAGGTCGCGGGCGACGCGGGAGGCGACGCTCCGGGTGTCGCCGACGGTGAGGACGTAGTAGTCGGTGCTGAGTTCCTCGTCGGGCCAGACGCCCGCGCGTTGGCAGAGCAGTTGGAGGGTCGCGTCGCCGAGGGCGACGCCGACGGCGGGCGTCGGTTGGCCGCCGAACTCCTCGATGAGGTCGTCGTACCGGCCGCCGCCGAACGCCGCGCGCGACACGTCGCCGGTGGAGTCGAAGCACTCGAAGACGACGCCCGTGTAGTAGTCCAGGCCGCGGGCGGTCGTCAGCGAGATGTCGCAGTATCGCCGCGCGCCGAAGTCCTCGGCGGCGTCGAGGACGGCCCGCAGGTTCGCCACGGCGTCGGCCACGTCGTCGCCGCCGAACTCCGCGATGGCGTCCAAGTCACCCGCGGCGATGAGGTCGTCGAACTCGCGGGCCTGGTCGTATGAGAGTCCGGCGTCGGACAGCAGTCCGAGGTACTCCTCGTCCTCGACCTTGGCGCGCTTGTCGACGGCGCGGATGGCGTCTCGCGTGTCCACGTCGGCGTCGAACGAGTCCAGCAGACCACCGAGGATGTCGCGGTGGGAGACGCGGAACTCGAAGTCCTCGGCCGTCAGGCCGAGGCTGGTGAGGGCGTCGGCGGCGACGGCGAGAACCTCGGCGTCGGCCTCGGGTTCCGAGGAGCCGAAGATGTCCACGTTCGTCTGGTAGAACTCCCGGAAGCGACCCTGCTGTACCTGCTCGAAGCGCCAGAACGGCCGCGTCGAGACCCACTTGATGGGCTTCGATAGCTCCTGTTGCTTCTCGACGACCATCCGGGCGACGGTCGGCGTCAACTCCGGCGTCAGCGACACCTCGCGGCCGCCCTTGTCCTCGAAGGCGTACAGTTCCTCGACGATCTCCTCGCCGCTCTTGTCCACGTACATCTGGGTCCGTTCGAGGGCGGGCGTCGCTATCTCCCGGAAGCCGTACCGCGCGGCGGCGTCCTCGACGGTGTCGAACACCTGCCGCCGGGCGGCCATTTCCTCGGCGTAGAAGTCACGAAATCCCTTGAGTCGGTCGTACATGTGCCGCGATTCGCGGCTAGCGCGCTTGAAAGTGTTGAAGGGCGTCCCAGGCGGTGACGCGTCCGACCGCCGCCCACCTCGTCGTCGCCGCACTCTTCCTCGTCGTCGCACCCCGCCTCGCCGTCGGTACCGCAGCGACAAACGCGACCCTCGACGATGTCAGCGAACGGATCGTTCTGCGGTCAGCCTCGGTTCGTCGACCATATTCTACGTTTTCTGACCGTTCGACTCGCCCGGCGTCTGGAGTGAGACCCGACGCGACGACCGAACGCCTCCGGCGCCTCGATATATATCTGCCTCGGGAACGTTGTTCAATCGAGCCGCACTATGTTCGATATATATCAGTACAAACATCCAAAACCACACTATTGATTATGAAAATAGTTAAACTGACACTTGTGGTACCGCATGGTATGGTGGACCTCACCAGACGGACCCTGATGGAAAGTTCGGTGGCGGCGGCCATCGGCGCGAGCGTGGCGACCGGCGCCGTGGGCGCGAAGCAACACGACGAAGACACGCCAGACGCTCCCTGGGTCGACGGCGACCTGAAGCGGTTCGCGTCGACGGCGCTCGGTGCGGAGGTGACGGGCCCGTTCGTCACACGGACGGGAACGCTGTTCTTCAGCCTCCAGCACCCGAGTCGCGCGAACCCGGAACCCTACAACAGGGGCGGCATCGGCTACGTCGAGGGCTATCAGTTCGAGGACGACAGCGACTTCGACGTGCTGCCGACGCCCCAGACCAACGAGGAAGAACGGCGCGTGCGCGTCGCCGACGGCCAGTACACTATCCTCGCCAGCGAGGGCGACAACATCGGCGACAACGAGGACCTCGGCATGCCGGTGACGCCGAGCGGTCTCTCGCTCGACGAGTTCGCGGGGTCGCGCTACTTCGACCTCGGTTTCACGCCGGACATGAACCAGTTCGTCGCCGAAAACGAGGACGGCACCGAGGGCTACCTGTTCACGAACTTCGAGACGAGTCCCGGAAACGTCACGCGGATGCCCATCAGCCAGAACGACGACGGCTCGTGGGAGGCGGACTTAGAGAACACCATCAACCTCTGTAACACCGAGGAACTCCGGAGTCTCGGCGGGACGCGCATCAACTGCTACGGCGACCTCAGCCCGTGGAACACGGCCGTCACGGCGGAAGAGGAGTACGCGCACACCCGAGTCTCGGGGACGTCGACGGTCAGCGACATCATCGAAGACGGCACCGGCGTCGGTCACCGGGGCGGCGCGCAGTTCTGGAACCGCCCGAACCCCGCCGAGGTTCAGGAGGCCATCGACGAACACTACGGCGACGACGCCTGGTCCGTGCAGGGGTACTGGGCGCTCGCGGGCGTCGAACTGCAGGCGTACTACCTCGGCGTGGGTGGGGAAGACCCCGAACGCGACAGTAACCACCCCCCGGACCAGGCCAGTGGGTACACGGAGAACACGCTCGACCCTATCGATCGAGCCTACCCCAACCCCTACCGGACCGGTTACATCATGGGCTTCCGAGACCCCGGCGGGGACCCGCCGAAACCGGTGAAGTACTACGTCTGCGGTCGGGCCGCGTGGGAGTGTCCGGACTTCCAGACCGACGAGCAGACCGTCTACCTGAGTTCCGACGGCGACAACAAGGGCTTCTACAAGTTCGTCGCCGACGAACCCATCCCGAGTTACGACGACCCGATGGACATCGAGGGAACGCTCTACGCGGCGAAAGTGACCAATCAGGACGCCGCCGCGAACCAACCGCCTGCGAGGACCAGTCTCGAACTCGAGTGGTTGGCGCTGAGTCGCGCGAGTAACCGCGAGGTGGCCGAGTGGATAGCCCAGTACGACGGCATCGGGCAGGTCGACTACCTCGAAAACCACGCCGACACCGACTGGCAGGAGGACCTCGAAGCGGCGCTGAAAGAGGCCGACATGGAAGTCGCCGAGAACGGCAATCGGGACTACATCACCGACGAGGAGATAGCCGAGTGGGGCGAACTGTGGAGCGAGGACCCCGAGTCGACGGTTGCGGACGCGGGGCGGCCGGAACTCCGGAAGGTGCCGTTCCTAGAGACCCGCGCCGCCGCCAAGGAGATCGGCGCGACCGTCGAGTTCCGCAAGAGCGAGGGCATCGACAGCGTCCACGGCGCGGAACCGGGCGACTACATCTACCTCGGTCTCTCCGAGGTCAACGACGGACTCAGCGACGACGAGGGCGACATTCGCATGGACCGCGTGGACGGCGGCATGGTGTACCGCAGTCAGATACCGGAGGACTACGACATCACGACGCTCGAACCGGTCATCGTCGGCCCGGACGCGACGGACCCCGCTGACGTCGCCGACGACGCCCTCATCAACATCGACAACGTGTTCGTGATGGACGACGGCCGCGTCCTCTGCTGTGAGGACGCGGACACGTTCGGGCGCTCCTACAGCAACGACTGCATGTACGTCTACACGCCTCCGGAG